>CBDUYG010000001.1:0-50099 GCA_965371385.1 uncultured Myxococcales bacterium
AGACCCGCCGGGCCATCGAGCGAGGTATTCTCGCTGAACTCAGGCAGCTCTTCGAAGCCCGCGGGCATCTCTGCAGCGGCCGTCGCCCCACGGGTCGGCTCGACGTTCCCGTCCGAATCCGTCGCCACCGACTGAGCGGCGTCACCGGCATCCGAGCCCGGCGTCTCCGCCACACCCGCGACGGTCGTGACAGAATCGAGCGCCTCGGCCGGGAAGGCCGGCGGCGCTGCGGCCGCGACACCCATGTAGGCAAAGTCGATTAGGAGCAGTGTGCCCTTCTGCGAGATCACGGGCCTCTGGTTCGCGGCCCGCGTCACGACGAGGCGCACCTCGTCCGTCTCCACGTCGGGCTGTTGAAAAATCGTGATCAGCGAAACCGGGCCACCGGCCTGGCCGAGCACGTGGCCCGCGACCGCGTCCGCAATCACCGATCCTGGAAAGCTGAGCACCAGCGTATCCGAATCCGGCTCCATCATCGCGTAGTCGACGTTCGCTTCACTCAAAACCGTAATACGATCGGTCTGCCCCATGGTCTGATAGTGGATTCCGTAGATCTGGATCGAACTCGACTCGGCTGCGTTCGCCGCAGCGAGGTCGGTGGCGGATGCCATCACCTCGCCTCCGACCGCCCCGGTTGAGTTCTCCAGGTCCTGATCCCACCGGGCCGAGGGAACACCTTCATCTTCGACGGCGACGATCTCCATCCCGCCGAGCATCTGCTCGGTGCTGACCTGATCGAGCTGCTCGGATCCGACCTCGGCGGCGGCATCCATGTTGGACATGGCCTCCAGGCGCCACGCCTCGTCGGCCGCTGCAAGCCCGGCCGCAAGAGCCTCATCGAGATCCTGGCCACTGCCCAGTGCCACGTAGAGACCGTCGGGTGCGGGGCGTACCGTGCGGCCGTCGAAGTCGATAGCACCGGGGCCGCCGTCGATCACGACACGAACCTTGTCACTGTGACCACCGATCCGGATTCGCTTCACGAGCTCGTGATCCACCTCGATCTGGTTGGACTCGAACGCCTTGCTGAGACCGGGAAGGTCCATCACGAAGCGGACCGGGTTCTCGAGCGAGAAGCTCTCCACCGACCCAATGGTTCCGTTGCCCTCGAGCCGGATCAACGCGCCGGACTCGGTGGTCTCCACCTCGACCGCAACGAGGCTGGTGGCCATCGGCGGATCCGGAATCTCGATCGCGAGCCGTGCGGGCGCCTCTTCACCGGCGATCATCTCCGCATCCTCGAGGCCCGGCGACGAATCTCCGTTCGCCTGTCCACGCGCCTCGCCATTCGACCAGGGATCCGCATCCGCGCGGCTGCCGCGCTCGGACATCACGAGCTGCAGCCCGTCACTGCCGCGAATCACGTCGAACTCGGCATCGACCGCCATGGCAATCTCGACCCGGGTCTCCGCGATGCCATGGCCCTGGTCGTACGAGCTCACCGTCACGTAGTCCACGAGCCCGTCGTAGACCTCGACGAGATCCGTATCGCTCGTGGTTCCGACCGACGAGAGATCCACGACGATGGCTCGAAGCTCCTCGTTGAAGACGGCCGTGTAGACCGGATCCATCACGCCTTCCATCGTCACGGTCGTCGAGCTCTCACCCGTCTCGATTCGCAGATTACTCAGCGAATCCCCTGCCTGCGACCCATCCGAAGTGGGTTCCGGATCCAGCTCCGGCGACGATGCGCACGCAATGGCGATTACCGTCACGAGGCCCACGGCCAGAGCCGCCGCCACCTTCCCCACGCTTCCACTCTTCGAAGCGACCATCCAGCTCACCCCCCTTGGATCCTACGAATCTTCATTTCAACGTCCTTCGTGGACTCTTCACCAGCGAAGTCGATATAGGTCTCTTTGACCAGGACGAGATTGTCTCCGATGTGGATGACCAACCCGTCGTTCTTCCCGACATGCGAGCCTTCTCTGACGACATAGGCATCACCACCAGGATCGATCACGAGTGCGCGCGGCCGATTCGAATCCCAGACAATCGCCGTGACGGCAAGCTGCCCGAGCTCGTACTGCTCCAGTGGCCCCCGCACCACGCGCTCAACCGAGCGGCTCTGCCAGAAGATCGAGCGGAAGGGATCCCGCTTGTTCCTCGCGTCGTACACGTAGTCCACTTCGACGCTGCCCATCGCCGTGTCCAGTACGCTCGCTCCGGGCGCTTGATCCTGCGCCACGCTGGCTGCAACCGCCTTTGCTCGAGCACCCCGGTTCTGCTCCCGTTTCTTGACCGTCGCCGCGACACGTGCCCTCTCGGCCGCCAGCTCCGACACCTTTGGAGCACTCGCCGGAGCCTCGTCCTGGCAGCTAACTGCCATCGCCGCGAGAGCTACGGCCAGAATTACCGCAAGTTTTCTCACGCCACCCTCCCTGCATCTCGCCGAAATCCCAGGTTTCCTTCTCGACACTGCACTTCGCTCCCGTCAGACCTTCTCGATGAATCGAAAGGTCGTCGCCATGCCCTTGACGTTGAGGATGGTCCCGACCGCGCTCTCGCTGACGATCGAGATCTCCATGGCGCCCATGTTCACGATTCGGGGCAGGTTCGAGAGCTGCTCCATGAAACGCGCAAGGTCGTGATAGGACCCCTCGAGCCTCAGGCTGAATGGCACCTCGGCATAGAAGCTGTGAGGGACCTCCTTCCTTCGCTCGACCGAATGGATCGCGACTCCAACCTTCTTCCCAGCCGTCGAGATGTCTCGCAGGAGATCCTCGAACTGCTTGCGGTTTGGCAGCTGCTTCAGGGCGCGGCTGAGGTCTCGCTCGAGACTCGCGACCTCCAGCTCGAAATCCGCCAGGTTGGAGGCCACCACCCGAACCTTGTTGAGCTTGCGCTGGAGCTCATCCGCCTGCCCGCGCAGGCCGACGAGCTGCTCGTGTGAGGTCCGATAGGACAGGATGTAGTACCCGGCCACGACACAGGCCAGCATCCCGAGCACCGCGCCGAGACGCGCTGCCTTCGGAACCTTGGCGATCTTCTCGACGATTTCCTCGAATTCGAAGTTCATCTCAAGAGCCACGTCGCCTATCCCTCCCCGCGCTTCGAGTCGCTGGTCTCGAATTCCGCAATGATCTTGAAGTTGACCAGGCTCACGCCATCGACGCTCTTCCCACCCTTGGTGCTCTGGAGGTCCACGTTCACGAAGCTCTCGGACTGATTGAGATTTCGCAGGAAGTCGGCCACGATTCCCGTGTCGATGCTCTCCCCCTGCATCGTCACCTTACCGGCCTTCGCTTCGAGCTTCTTGAGCCAGAGGCGCTCGGGGACCAGATCGGCCAGATCATCGAAGAGCCTAACCGGGCCCGATCGGGCGCTCTCGAGACCCCTGATCACGTCGAGCTTCGACTCGAGTTCGGAGCGGGTCGACTTGAACTTCGCGACCTGGGCCTGCTGGGGCTTGAACCGTTCGATCGCGGCCTGAAGCTGGCGAACCGATGTCTGCGCCTCATGGAGCTTCTTTGTCGTGTCACGCTCGACGAAGAAGATGCCTCCCAGGATCAGCACCATGCCCAGAATCAGGAGCGCGGCCGATTGGCGAAGATCCGCGATCCGTCGCGCTTCGCGATGCGGAAGTAGATTGATCTCGATCATCCGAGTGCGATCCTCCGTGTAGCAAGGCCGATGCCGACTCCCAGTGAGGGAGCGAGTTCAGCGAGAGCCTCGGGCTCGAAGCCCTGACTCGGAAGCATTCGGGAGAGCGGGTTCAGGGCCTCGACCGTGAGGCCGGTGCGATCTGCGAAGGCCGAGTCGAGTCCCACGATCTTCGCGCCTCCTCCCGAGAGCAGTACTCTCGTGATCCGGCTCTCGGCCGACGTAGCGGTGTAGAAATCGAGAGAGCGCGCGATCTCTCCAATCACGATGTCCGTCACGGCGCGAACGGCATGCTCGACTTCCTGAGGCACGACCTCCTGGTCGCCGTCGCCACCACCGAGCTTCAGCCGTTCGGCTTCTTCAAAACTCACCGACAGGGCCTTCTGAATCTCCTCGGTGTACTGATTGCCGCCCGTCGTGATGTCGCGGGTAAAGGCGGGAATGCCGTTCTCCACGATATTGATGTTCACCACCTGGGCACCGATGTTGATCAGCGCGATGACCTCGTCTCCGGGCTCTTCGTAGTTGTATTCGAATGCGTTCTCCACCGCGAATGCGGCGACGTCGATCGCTGCGGGGTTCAAGCCCGCCTCGATGATCACCTGCACGTAGTCGTCAACGAGATCCTTCTTCGCTGCAACCAACAGAACATCCATCTGGCCTTCGCCCTCACTCGACTCCAGAATCTGGAAGTCGAGGTGCACCTCGTTCACATCGAAGGGGATGTACTGCTCGGCCTCCCACTCGATCTGATCCTCGAGCTCTTCACGTGTCATCGCCGGAAGGCTGACCTTCTTCACGATCACCGAATGACCCGAGACCGCGACCGCCACATCCTTGGTCTTGAAGCGGCCCGCGTCCATGGCCTCACGGATCGTGTCGACGATGGCTCCCGAGTTCAGAAAGACTCCTTGAACGATCGCCTCGTTGGGAAGGTTGGCGATGCCGAGCCCCTTCAGCTCGAACCCTTTGTCCCTACCCTTCATGTTGATCTCGACCGCCTTCACCGAGGACGAGCCGATATCGAGGCCGACCAGAGAGGGCTTGCCAAAGCCGAGCATTGTGAGATCCATTGGGCTTTCCTCTTTCCCGCCTGCCTAGAGCCGGCCGATTTCTTCGGAGGTGACGAGCGCCGGCTGCGGGCTCCCCGCCTCCGGGTTGAGGCCGCCAAAGACCTGATCCTTGTCGCCGACACGCAATCCCAGTGCCAGCAGAATCTTCCGTTTGGTATCCAGGCGGCAGGGTCGGCCGGCTTCGACGCGATCTATCGTCAACGTCGATAGACCAGCCTTGCGGGCGAGTTCGGCCTTGCTCATCATGAGATCCTCGCGGTACCTCTGTACGTTGTTTCTCGACAACTCACTTCCTCCGCGGCCTCGCACTCGTCCTGTGCATTGCCCTTGAATCGCGGTGCTGCGTCCGACGCAACTTGACAATGGCAGGTATCGGCCCTGTGTTTCAGTGACTTGAGCCCTCTGCCCTCGAGCGCATTGCGTCGCGTGTTCGCGCAGACCCGCCGCAACTCATGCGAACGATGACCTCTCGCCGATGCAGAAACGACCTCTTCCAGTACAACTCGAATGGCCGCTCGCAGCCCTGTTTCTGCAGTACTCGGCTTTCCGGCCTGGGCGCCTCCCTGACTGGACGAGAGCGGAATCGACGCATCCCGACCGTTGCATTGTGATTCAATTCACACTTCAGCCCGGTCTGCTCTCTTTGTGCGTGATAAAGATGAAAAGAGCGCTTCTCTGATCCCGACGTGAGTCGAAGCTGCGCATATTTTTTTATCTTGTGTATCTCGGATACGCGGTCATGAAGCGGAAACCGCGAGACCAGCCCCGTCGGGCCCGCCCAGGACATCCGACGGGAGCTCGATCCAGGATGTCGCGGGACCCCGGGTGACGCGGAACGAACCCGGCTGATCGACCGTCGGTGTGGCCGAGGGTGGAGGGCGGCTACGATGATTCGGGGTCTCGATCGTCCAGACCGAGCTTCTCCAGGCGATATCGGAAGGAGCGGAAGGAAACGCCGAGCAGTGCGGCGGCCCGCTTCTTCACTCCACTCGAGGCTCGCAAGGCCTCACCGAGAAGCGCTCGCTCGTAGTCGTTGACGAGCTGCTCGAGGTTTACGCCTTCGCTCGGGATCTGGCAGGAGTAGGTCACCTCCGGCGGCCGGAGGATGGTGGCGGGAAGCGAATCCGTGGTGATCTCGGGGCCGCGTGAGAGCGCCACGGCCCGCTCGATGATGTTCTCGAGCTCCCGGACGTTGCCGGGGTAGGAGTAGTCCATGAGCTTGGACAATGTCTCTTCCGAGACGCTCTCGACCTCCCTGCCCAGCTCCGTGGCCAACTTCTGCACGAAGTGCTTCACCAGCAGGGGTATGTCCTCACGCCTCTCGGAGAGGGTCGGAAGCGGAATCTGTATCACGTTGAGGCGATAGTACAGGTCTTCCCGGAACCGACCCGCCGCCACTTCCTCCTCGAGGCGTCGGTTGGTGGCCGACACGATGCGAACGTCCACCTTCATGTCGCTCGTGCCCCCGACTCGCCGGATCGTCTTCTCCTGGATCACACGCAGGAGCTTGACCTGAAGCGGGGCCGAGAGCTCTCCGACCTCGTCGAGGAAGAGCGTGCCTGCCTCGGCGGTCTGGAAGAGGCCTTCCTTGTTCGATACGGCGCCCGTGAACGCCCCCTTCACGTGACCAAAGAGCTCCGACTCCATGAGATTCTCGGGGATCGCGCCGCAGTTGACTGCGACGAAGGGCTTGTTTCTTCGCTCGCTCTGGTCGTGGATGGCTCGTGCGACCAGTTCCTTTCCCGTGCCACTGTCTCCGCTGATCAGGACGTTGGTTCGCGTATCCGCGACCCGACCGATGAGGTCGAAGACGCGCCGCATCGCATCGCTCGTCCCGATGATGCTCCGTTGGCGCTGCTGTCCTCGCAGCTCTGTCCGCAGACGTTGATTCTCCCGGGCGAGCAGTGTCTTCTCGAGAGCCTTCTCTACCACCAGGCGAATCTCGTCCACCTTGAAGGGCTTCGTGATGTAGTCGTACGCGCCCTCCTTCATGGCGGAGATCGCACTATCGGTGCTGGCAAAGGCCGTGATCATGATTGTGGCGGCGTCTGGACAGTGTTCGCGCACCACTTGGAGCAGATCCAGCCCGGAGCCGTCGGGCATCTGCATGTCGCTGATGACGAGATCAAACTCGTCGTTCTCGAGGCAGAGGGTTCCACTGGTAACGTCGCCGGCCGTAATGACGTCGTATCCCTCCCGACGGAAGAAGATCTCCAGGAATTCCTGCATGCTGCGCTCGTCGTCGACGACCAGAACTCGCGCCTTCGCGCTCACGCTCGACTCTCCGCGCCGGGCAGGCGGATTCGAAATGTGGTGCCCCTGTCCAGCTCACTCTCCAACTGCAGCTCCCCTCCGTGGTTCTCCACAACCCGGTGTACCATGGCGAGCCCAAGGCCCGTCCCGCCGTTCTTCGTCGTGTAGAAGGGCTCGAAGATCCGTTCCTGCTCGTCGTTCGGAATCCCGCATCCCGAATCCGAAATGAGGATCTCGATCCACGATGCGTTTCGGTGAGACTCGACATCGTCTTGAGAAAACTCTCCCGGCACGCGATCGGCGGAAATGCTCAGGCTTCCGTCTCCCTGGATCGACTGAATGCCGTTCAGACACAGGTTCCAGAGGAGCTGCCGGAGTTGTCCGGGATCCGCCCGAACCTGCAGGTCGGCCGCGACGTCGACCTGCAGGGAGATGCACTCCGGGCACGCGGGCTGCAGCAGCTTCAACAGATCCTCGATGGGGCCGGCGAGATCGACGGTCTCCAGCCGCATCGGTGCCGGTCGAGCGTACAATAGGAAGTCCGTGATGAGGCTGTCGAGGCGCTGGGTCTCGCGCAACACGATGCCCATGAGCTGATCCGGCTCGCTGCCAAGGTTGCTCGAGGCAAGATCGCTGCGCAGAATCTCGATCGATCCCGAGATCGAAGCCAGGGGGTTTCGAATCTCGTGGGCGATCTTCGCCGAAAGCTCACCGACGGCCGCAAGACGTTCGCGACGACGAAGCTCCGACTCCATGGTCACCACCTCGGTTACGTCCTGGAAGATCACTACGTCACCGACGTTCTCCCCATCTGCATCCCGCAGCACGCTTCCCGCGAGCCCCAGATGGACCCGCTCTCCCCGTGCGTTCTCGTAGCTGAGGCGGGTGCGTCGGGTCACCGTCGAGACCCCGTACTCACAGTCGTCCAGAAACTCCGGGGCGCCGGGAATCACCTCCCCCAGCTTCCGGCCCTTCACCTCCGACGCGCTGCGCCCGGTGATCCGTTCCGCTTCCGGATTGAACGACATGATGCAACCGTGCGAATCGGTCGTCAGGAGCCCGCTCATGATGCTCTCGACCGTACACTGATGGAGATATCGCAGCTGCTGGAGGTCCTGGGCACTGGTCTCGAGTGCGGCGTCTACGCGCTGTATTTCGCCGCTGAGAACGCTCGCCAGGGCGCCGACGAGGAAGAGTGCTCCTCCATGCACGCACCACACGGCCACGAGATAGGGCAGGCCGATCGAGTCGGCGGCCTGATCACCGCCGAGATACCAGCCTTCGTTGGCGCTGTAGAGAGCCAGCCCGTATCCGACGACGCTCAGGATCGCCGCTCGCAGGGCGACCCGGCGCTTGAAAAGAAGCGCGCCGTAGAGAATGACGAGGACGTAGAGGAAGGTAAAGACCGAGTCCCTACCGCCGGAGAAGTGGACCAGGGAGGACACGATGATCACGTCCATACCGATCTGCAGGTTCGCGAAGCGCCAGGGGTTGCGAATCCGATTGAAGGACGCCCCCGATAGGACCGCCGCAAAGAAGGCGAAGGTGACGGTCCAGTAGATCCCGCTTCTCGCCTCGTCCGAAAGCTCCCGACCGAGACCATCGAGGCCCGCTGCCAGGGCAAGGCTCGAGAGGGCGAGCAGGAGCCGCCCGCCCATCAGCCAGATGAGACGCCTCTCGGTCTGCTGGTCGAGTGCCGGAACCACCATTGTCTTCGTGTGGTTCAAGATCTAATTGATGGCATCGGCGATCTTGAAGATCGGCAGATACATCGCGATGAGGATCGTGCCGATCGAGCCACCCATGAACACCATCATGATCGGCTCGAGCATCGAGGTGAGAGCTCCCACGGCGACATCGACCTCGTCGTCATAGAAGTCCGCGATCTTATTGAGCATGATCTCCATCGATCCGGTCTCCTCACCCACCGCCATCATCTGGACCATCATTCCGGGGAAGATCTTCGAGCCCTGGAGAGGCTCGGCCAGGGTCTTGCCCTCGGAGATCGCGGACCGGCAAGCCTGCAGCTCCTCCTCGATGAGCAGGTTGCCCGCCGTCTTGGCCGTAATGTCGAGGGCGTCGAGGATCGGCACGCCACTGGCGATCATCGTGCCCAGGGTTCGCGTGAAGCGCGCCACGGCGACCTTCTTGATGATGTTTCCGAAGACCGGGAGGTTGAGCATCAGACGGTGAACCTGGTACCTGAACGCCAGGCTTCGGCCGTACGCCTGCTTGAAGATCACCACGCCGACGAAGAGACCCACCATGCCATATCCCACGTAGGCCTGGAGCCACTCGCTCAGGTTGATGACCATCTGCGTCGGTCCGGGAAGCTCACCCCCGAAGTCCTCGAACATCTTCTGGAAGACGGGAATGACCTTGACGAGGAGCAGGATGATGACGACGACCGCAATGGTGCTCACCGTTGCGGGATACGCCATCGCGCCCTTGAGCTGCCGAGACAGCTTGTCCGCCTTCTCGAGCTGAACCGCGAGACGGTTCATGATCGTGTCGAGGATACCCCCGATCTCACCCGCTTGGACGAGATTGACGAAGAGCTCATCGAACACCGCAGGATGCTTCGCCAGGGATTCGGCGAAAGTCGCGCCCGACTCGACGCCGTTCCGGACCTCACCGATGACCCGCTTGAAGGTCACGTTCTCTTCCTGCTCACCGAGGATCTTGAGACATTGGACCAGGGGAAGACCGGCGTCGATCATCACCGAGAACTGCCGGGTGAAGATCACCAGCTCCTTGGTCGTCACCTTGGGCTGCAGGAAGGTGAAGATCTCGCTGATGTCCTTCGCCTTCTCCTTGACGCTCACCGGCAGAATGCCCTGAGCACGCAACTGAGCCATCACGGCCTCTTTGTTGACTGCCTCCAGCACACCCTTCTTGTTCGCGCCCTGCCTTGTTCGGCCCGCCCAGGTATAGATCGACATCGTTCATCATCCCCCATCGCGTCCGGGCTCCCATGCCTCCGAGCCCGAGGCGACCTTCCGGCCGCTCGATTCGCGATAATCCCTGCCTCCAGTTTCGACTCTCAGCGCTCGCCTCTTGGCTACGCGCTCCCGACCCTCTCTACATCCCTTCGCCGCCTCGCCCCTGCACCCATGCGGGGGAGCTCTCCTATTCGCCGCCGACGGGGGCCTGGGTGACCATGCCTCGCAGCTCCTGCACGTCGGGACTTCGTCCCAGGGCGCTGTCCATCGAGATCAGCCGTCGCTGCACGAGAGACGCGAGCGACTGATTCATCGTTTGCATGCCGAACTTCGTCTGGCCCACCTGCATCGCCGAATAGAGCTGATGAATCTTGTCCTCGCGGATCAGATTGCGGATCGCCGGGTTCGGGACCATGACCTCGAGGGACAGAACCCGCCCGGGACCGTTGGCCCGGGGAATCAGGGACTGACAGATCACTCCCTCGAGCACGAAGGAGAGCTGCTGGCGAATCTGCGACTGCTGATAGGGCGGAAAGACATCGACGATGCGGTTGATCGTCTGCACCGCCGAGTTGGTATGCAACGTCGCGAAGCACAGATGGCCCGTCTCGGCGACCGTGAGTGCCGCTTCGATGGTCTCGAGATCGCGAAGCTCACCGATCAGAACGATGTCCGGATCCTGACGCAGGATGTACTTCAGGGCCTGCTTGAAGCCCTCGGTATCTGCGCCGACCTCGCGCTGATTCACGAGGCAGCCCTTGTGGGAGTGCAGATACTCGATCGGGTCCTCGATCGTGATGATGTGCTCGTTCCGATCCTCATTGATCTTGTTGATGATGCTGGCGAGGGTCGTGGACTTGCCCGAACCTGTGGGCCCGGTCACCAGGATCATGCCTCGCGGCTTCTTCGCCAGCTCGCTGATCACCGGCGGCAGGTTCAGCTGCTCGAAGGTCAGGATCTTGAAGGGGATCGCACGGAACGCGCCGGCGACGTTGCCCCGCTGAACGAAGATGTTGCCGCGGAAGCGGGAGAGGCGCTGGACGCTGAACGAGAGGTCGAGCTCGTTGTTCTCCTCGAAGCGATGCTTCTGGGCATCGGTCAGCACCGAGTAGCAGAGCTGCTTCGTCTCCTGAGGAGAGAGGGGCGGCATCTTGAGAGCACACAGTTTCCCGTCGATCCGCAGCTGAGGCGGGGTCCCGGTCGTGATGTGCAGATCGCTGGCGCCCTTCTCGATCATCGCCTTCAAGAGCTGATGCATGTTTGCCATTTACGATGACTCCTAGCGATCCGCTGACGAGACCCGGAAGACCTCGCTCAGGGTGATCTCGCCGTTATGCAGCTTGTTGAGTGCGCCCCGGCGCAAGGTCACCATTCCGCCTCGGACGGCCTCGCGCTTGATCTCCGTGGCCGACGCACCGTTGAGGACGAACTCCTTCAGTTCCTCGGTCATCACCATTACCTCGTAAACGGCGATCCGGCCCTTGAAGCCCGTGTCGGAGCAATTGCCGCAGCCGGAACCCTTGACCGGCGCGATACCCTTTGCTTCATCCTCCGACATCCCAGCCTCGACCAGATCTTCCTGGCTCACCTCGGGATCAGGCTCCTTGCAGTCCTCGCAGACCTTTCGCGACAGGCGCTGGGCCACGATGCAGTTGACCGACGAGGCCACGAGGAAGGGTTCAATACCCATGTTGAGGAGCCGATTCACTGTGGAGGGAGCGTCGTTGGTATGCAGGGTCGAGAGCACCATATGACCGGTGAGCGCGGCCTTGACCGCGATCTCCGCGGTCTCGAAGTCGCGAATCTCACCGACCATGATGATGTCGGGGTCCTGACGCAGGAAGGAACGCAGGGCCGCAGCGAAGTTGAGGCCAATGTCCTCGTGCATCTGCACCTGGTTGATGCCCCCGAGGTTGAACTCGACGGGATCCTCGGCGGTGGACAGGTTCTCGCTGGGTGTATTGAGCTCGGAGAGAGCCGAGTAGAGCGTCGTCGTCTTACCAGAGCCCGTAGGACCGGTCACCAGCACCATTCCGAAGGGCTGGTGGATCGACTCCTTGAAGTCACCGAGCTGATCCACCTCGAAGCCAAGCTTGGTCATGTCGAGCTGTAGATTCGACTTGTCGAGGAGGCGGAGGACGATCTTCTCTCCGAAGAGCGTGGGAAGGACCGAGACACGAAAGTCCATCTCCCGGCCCCGGCCCATCTTCAGCTTGATGCGACCATCCTGGGGCAGCCGGCGCTCGGCGATGTCGAGCTCCGACATGATTTTAATTCTCGATGTAAGAGCGTTCTTCAGCTTGAGGGGCGGCTTCATCACCTCGTAGAGGACACCATCGATTCGATAGCGCACTCGAAAGCTCTTCTCGTAGGGCTCGATGTGAATATCCGACGCAGCCTTCTTGACCGCGTCGGTCAGGATCAGGTTGACGAGCTTTACGACGGGCGCGTCTTCGGCCTCGCGCCCCAGCTCAGCGACGTCCGTATCGTCGTCCGTCTGGATGAGATCGATGTCCGAATCATCGAAGCCCGCCATGACCTCGTCGAGAACGTCGGCCTGCTCGTAATGCTTCTCGATCGCGCGTTTGATCGCCTCCTCGGACGCGACCACCGGCTGAATGTTGTAACCCGTGAGGAATTTGATGTCGTCGAGGGCGAAGATGTTGGAGGGGTCTGCGGTGGCGAGAATCAGCGTCGAACCGGCGCGGTTGACCGGCACCACGTTGTGCTTGATCGAAACTTCCTCGGGGATGAGCTGGACGATCTCGGCGTCGATCTCGAACTCGTCCAGGTTGACGGAGGGAACGCCATACTGCTTGGCGACAAAGTCCGTGAGCTCGCTCTCGTCGAGAAACCCGAGCTCCGTGATCTCCGTACCGAGGCGCTTCCCCTTGGCGGCTGCACCGTCGCGCGCTTTGCGCAGCTGATCCGCCGAGAGCATGTTCTCTCGGACGAGAAGTTCACCGATCCGTTCATTCAAAGGGCTGTCCCCTCACCACGTTTACGGGCCATGGGCCCCACGGGAGGAGAAAGAGACGAGTGACTCCGGCGCCCATCCCCCGCGGATACACCTGCCGTGCCAGAAGCAAAAGCAGCGCAATCTCGCAGGATTATCGGCGTTCGGTTCCGGGATCTTTACCGGGCTGGTAGGTCAATTCGCCCAAGGACGTGTGTTGCACGCGCAATACGATCGCGCCGAGCACCACCAGACTGATCCAGAACAGGAACCAGACCAGCAAGCCCATCGCCAGGGCGGTGGCAGGATCGACTCCGAAGCGCTCGAGGACCGAGCTGAAGGCCAATTGATAGGTGCCGAAGAAACCGGGCGCAGAGGGGATCGCGACGGCGACGCCGACCGCGGCGAGCAGGATCCATGATGTCATGATCGTATCGGCCGCCCCGCCGAGATCGATGTCGAAGGCCCATACCGCGGCCAGCAACGGGATCGTCGAGAGGACGAGCCAGATTACGAGCGTATGGAAGAGGATCCAGAATAAGTGTGTCCCACCCGTGAGCGAACCAAGCCCCTCCGAGAAGCTCCGCAGCAGCTTCTCCAGGGTCGTGCCGATTCGTTCCGGAAAGGGCCGGACGAACCAACGAGTGATCGAGACGATCTGCTCGGGAAAGAGGCGCAGCAGGATCAGTCCGACCACCGGAACGCACGCGGCCGGCAGCAAGAGAAGGGTGCCACGAGCCAGGAGGCTGTCTCCGCCTCGGCCGATCCAGGTGAGCGAGACCGCCGCGAGGACGAGAACGGCGATGACATCGAGCAACCTCTCGATCACGATCGTCCCCAGGATCGCCGTGGCGCTCACCCCCTGCTCCCGGGCGAGGCTCCAGGCGCGCACGAGCTCTCCGATTCGAAGGGGAACCAGGTTGTTCACCATGAACCCCAGGGCCTGGGCACGAAAGAGAGCCCCGCGCGGGATCTCGGCGATCGGGTTCGTGAAGTGCCGCCAGCGCAGTGCCCGGACCCAGACGCTCAGCACGTAGCAGGGAAGCGAGAGCACCAGCAGCAGGGGTAGATCGGCCCGGCCCATGGCGACCACGACTTCGCCCAGGGGAATGCCGCGAGCGGCGTACCAGAAGGCCACCGCGGTGATGGCGATCCCGAACCAGACCTTCCAGTCCAGGTGCCAGGGGCGACGGGGCGCAGCTGCGGCTGCCGCTTCGCCGATCTCTTCGTCGGCCTCGCCGATCTTTGCATCGGCATCGCGCCGGGCCTGGGCCCGGGCTTTCAGCTGGATCTCGCTAGGGTCCATTTATATATACGCGTTCGCCGGTGCCCATCTGATCATCGAGCTGCTGAATCATCGACCTGCTCAATCGTCGATCCCTGGATTCATCGATGAATCGTTCAACGTACCATCATTGGGGTCATTTCTCGGACTCACTCGACTCCGAGCTTGACCCTCGCATTCTCCACATCTGCCGCGATCTGTGTCCGCAACGCCTCGACGTCTGGAAACTTCCGCTCCGAGCGCAACCGGTAGCGAAAGCCAAGCTCGACCGAGCGACCGTAGAGGTCGCCATCGAAGTTCAAGAGATGCGCCTCGGCAAGCAGCTGACCATTTTCGTAGAAGGTCGGCCGAAGCCCTACATTGACCACAGCGGGGTATCGCTCATTCCGCTCATTCCCGCCACCACCGAGAATCCGCAACTCACCGGCGTAGACGCCCGAATCCGGCAGGATTTCATTCTCGGGGAGGAGGTTGGCAGTGGGAAAGCCGATCGTGCGCCCCCGTCGAGCGCCGTCGATGATCGTGCCGCGAACGCTGAAGGGGCGTCCGAGCAACTGTTGGGCGGTCTCGACCTCCCCCACCGAGAGCAGGCTACGAATCCGGGTCGAGTTGACGTCGCGCCCGGAGACCTTCACCTCGGGAATGATCGTCACGGAGAAACCGAGCTGGGGGCCGGTCTCGCTCAGGGTTCGCATCGAGCCTTCGCGATCGCGTCCGAAATGGAAGTCGTATCCCACAAAGACCTCGACGGGACGGATCCGCTCGTAGACGATGCCGCGCACGAAGCGCTCGGGCGAGATGCTCGCGAACTCTCGATTGAAGGGCTCGACGATCACGACGTCGACCCCGATCTCCGCGAGAGCCTCGAGCTTCTGCTCGATCGTGGTCAACAGCCGAGGCGGACTGTCGGGCTGGAGCACTCTGCGAGGATGGGGATCGAAGGTGAGCACAACGGCCTGCCCCTGGCGAATGCGGGCGCGCTCGATGACGGTCTCCATGATCGCACGATGGCCGAGATGAACACCGTCGAAGTTGCCAATGGTGAGCACCGGCCTCACGAGGCCCTGGCCCAGAGCTGACGTTCCGCGAATCGCCTCCAATCTCATACTCCTGGGCTAGCCCGAATTATTCGTGAGCGCTCTGCTGCGGACGGCAATAGCCCTCGCAACGAGCTTCGAGAATAATCCGGGCTAGAGTCGTGTCCGTGCGAATTCTCTCGCGTTATTTCGCGCTTCGCTATCTAGGCATGTTCGCGGCGATCCTGACCGCCTCGACGCTCAGCATCATCATCGTGGAGATGCTACTCAATCTGGACGACATGCTCCGCGGCGAGAAAGGAACCGCGGGAGCGTTGCAGTACCTCTTCTTGCGGATTCCGAGCTACTACCTGCGCGAGCTCATGCCGATCACGTCCTTCGCGGCCAGCTTCTTCTCGCTCGGGATTGCCGGCCATCACCTCGAAATACTAGCCGCGAAGACGGCCGGAATCTCGACGAGGCGCATCCTGCTCCCCGTCCTCGCTGGGGCGACCCTGCTGGCCCTCGGCTACTTCGTCATCGGCGAAACCTGGATCGTCAGCTCGACGCGGGAGTGGAATCGGGGCTGGAGCCAGGATCGGCCGGACGTGCACTTCCGTCGTGGCTCGTTCTGGTATCAGCGAGGTCATACTATATACAGCGTTGCGAGCGCCGACCCAACGACCAACACCCTTCGGGGAGTCCGGCTTTTCGAACTCAACCGGGACGGTCGCCTGCTGCGCAGCATCAGCTCCCAACACGTCGATGTCGAGCCGAACCATCGCTGGCGCTTCCACGATGTCTCCCTGGTTCGCTTCACGCCCGAAGATCCCCTGGCAGCCCCGATCCCCAGCCGGCTCTCGGAGCTGACCCTGGATGTGGGTGACCGCGGTGACATCGAATCGATCGACACGGATCTCCAGAGCCTCAGCATGCGAGAGCTTCGAGGCTATATGCGTGATCGCCGGGCCGAAGGCGAAGCGATCCATCGCGCAGAGACCATCTTCCACACCCGCCTCGCCGACTCCGTCAGTCTGATCCTCTTCGCGCTTCTCGCTGCGCCCTTTGGTCTCCAGGTCGAGGAGCGACACAGCTTCGGAATACCCGCGCTCTGGGGAATCGCCACCGTCGCGATCTTCTTCACCCTTCGCAGCGTGAGCCTCACCCTCTCGAGCGAGGGGATCGTCTCGGCGGCCGCGGCGATCTGGTCCTTGATGGCGCTCTTCGCGCTCGTAGGGTGTGCGAGGCTCGTCCACGTACGCGGTTGACCGGCGACTACTCGCCGGCCGTAACGCTCGTGCCGGAGCTTTCGGTTGCACTCGAGGTGGGGAGTCCGGCGCTCACGGGCGGCAGGACCGTCTCCGGCGCTCGCGGTGCGCCACGCGAACGCTGGGGCGGAGCAGAAATCCGTGACGTCGCAGGCGGTGGTCCGATCTCTACATCGAGATAGCGATAGAACTCGTGATCCGGCGATACGACGAGAGTCATGCCGGGCCCCATCGTCTTGCGATACGCCTCGAGACTGCGGATGAAGCCGTAGAATTCGGGATCCTTGTTGTGGGCCTCACCGAATATGCGGGTCGAGTTGGCGTCGCCCTCACCGCGCACCCGCGACGCCTCGGAGCGGGACTTCGCAAGGGTCGAGACGGCTTGGCGATTGGCATTGGCCCGGATCTCCCGCGCCTGACGCTCACCCTGGGCCCGGTGCTCTCGCGCCAGGGCCCTCCGCTGCTCGCGCATCTGCGCGTAGGCGGCGGGTACCGCGTTGGGTGGAAGCTCGGTGCGGTTGAGTCGGACGTCTACTACCTCGACACCCGTTCCGGCCAGACGCTCATTGCTGTCCTCGTCGAGGCGCGTGAGGATCTCCGCGCGTTGCAAGAGCTGAGAGAGCTGAAGACTGCCGATCCTCGAGCCCACCAGGGATTTCACGACCTCCTGGATCCGACTCTCCGCCGCGGAGATTCCCTTCGGAAAGTTCTGCAGGAAATTCAGGGGCTCCGTGATCTTCCACAGCACGTAATAGTCGACGATCAGCTTCTCGTTGTTCGCGATCAGGACCTGCACGGGCTTCGCGTTGAGGTATTGCAGGCGGCGGTCGAACACATAGACGTCATCGAAGAACGGGATGTTCCAGACCAGTGGATCCCAGCCCGGCTCGGTGATCTCCGCCCGGGGACCGAAGATGCCGACGATCACCTTGAATTCGTCCTCCTTGGTGATCACGAGGGGCGGATAGCCATACTCGGCAGCCCAGATCAACCCGACGAAGATCGCGACGATGAGCAGGACGGGAATCAAGACCCGTCTCATCACGAGCCTCCTTCGCGGCGGCTCGGCAGCGAGAGGAGGGGAAGCATCTGGACCGCATCCTTCTCGACCACGATCGTCTGGACGTCGGGCAACACCGCTTCCATCGTCTCGATGTAATAGCGGCGGCGGGTCACCTCCCGGGCGTTCTGATACTCGGCCAGCAGCGCCTCGAATCGCGCCGCCTCACCCTCGGCCTCGAGCACTTTGGCATCGCGGTAGGCCTCGGCACTCTGGGTGACCTCGATCGCCTCTGCGTTGGCCTTCTCGAGGATTTCCTGGGCATCGCCTCGCGCCCCGGATTCCGCCCTCGCCTGATCCTGCTGAGCCGCGACGACATCGTCGAAGGCCGCCTGGACGTCCCTCGGTGGCTGTACGCTCTGCAGCTGAATGTCGCGAATCTCGAACGCGGCCTTCGTCGGATCGCCGCCGGCGTATCGCGCCAGGGTTTCTTCGAGGATCGTCTTGGCCTCGCGCTCGACCCCCGCGCGATTCGACGAGAGAACGGCGTCGATCTCCTGCTGTCCGATCACCTCGCGCACCGCAGCCTGGGTCGCGTCGCGCAGGGTCTGGATCGGGTCCTGCAGGGTATAGAGGAAGCTGAAGGGATCCTTGATCGTGTACTGCAACACGTAGCTCGGGATCACGATGTTGCTGTCGGCGGTCTGGACGGCGTTCTGGCTGATGTTGGGGCTGTCACCGTCCTTGCTGGCTGCGACGTCCTGCTCCTCGAATCCGAACTCCAGCCGTCGAATCTCCGTGACGTTCACCTTCTCCACCATGCCAATCGGGGTCGGGAGCGTCCAGCGGGTCCCCGGCTCGCGGACGGTGTCGTGGTACGCGCCGAGGAAGAGAACGACCGCGGCCTCGCCCGGCTCGAGATAGTAGATGCCCGTCATCATCCACGATCCGATCAGCCCGAGCGAGATCAGAACGGCGGCCCAATTGGCCAGGGTTCTCGCCGCAGAGCGCCGGATCCGCTGATCGGTATCCAGCTCCTCATCCCCGTTCTTCTCTGCCACCTTACTCCGACCCTTCTTTCAAGCGGTTCGTCACCCCCGTCTGGGCAGACGTATCGCCTCCTCCCGGGACGCTTCCTCCACCATCGGCTCCGCCCTGCGACTGCATTTCGAGCAGAGGCCGGATTAAATCGATGGGGACCGGAAAGATCGTCGTAGAGTTCCGCTCGCCGGCGATTTCGGCCAGCGTCTGGAGGTAGCGAAGCTGGATGCCGAGGGGCTCGGAGCCCAGCACCCGGGACGCGTCCGCGATGCGCTGGGACGCCAGGAACTCACCCTCGGCGAGCACGACCTTCGCGCGCTTCTCGCGCTCGGCCTCGGCCTGCTTCGCCATCACGCGCTGCATCTCGGTGGGCAGATCGATCTGCTTCAGCTCGACCGCCCGGACCTTCACGCCCCAGGGCTCGGTCTGGAGATCGATGATCTCCTGGAGCTCGCGGTTGATGCGATCGCGTTCGGAGAGCAGATCGTCGAGCTCGGCCTGGCCGCAGACGCTGCGCAATGTCGTCTGCGCCATCTGCGAGGTGCCGTAGAGATAGTTTTCTACCTGGATCACCGCCTTCTCGGGATGCAGCACCCGGAAGTAGAGCACCGCGTTCACCTTGACCGAGACATTGTCTCGGGTGATCACCTCCTGGGCGGGGATATCCATCACGATCTCGCGCAGGCTGATCCGCTCCATACGATCGACCATCGGGATGATCCACTTCAAGCCGGCCGTCTTGACGCCGGTGTAGCGACCCAGACGAAAGATGACGCCGCGCTCGTACTCGGCCAGGATCCGGACGCCGGATGCGACGAGCAGCACGAGAATCGTTAGTGCGATCGGCACTCCAAACAATGTCTTCCCCTCCCCTTATCTACTCTCACGACTTCTGACTACTACTGATTACTACTGACTACTCCGACTGCGCCGTCACCTTGACTGGTCCGCCTGGCTGGCCTCGCACGCGCAAGATCGAGCCCGAAGATCGAGCGATCCAGCGACCTGCAATCAGGCGCACAACCCGGCCCCATGCCAAACGAAGCCGGACCGTGGATCGCGCTGGCGAGCATAGACGACCCGGGCCCGGGCTGGCAGAAAAATCAGCTCGGCCTCGGACTCCGCCGGACCCGGATCCGCAGCCCCTCGACCGTCACGATCTCGACCGACTCGCCTTCCGCGATCTCCTCATCCGCCTCGGCGTTCCAATATTCGCCGCGAACGAAGACTGTCCCGTCACTTCCGATCGGGCTCACGGCCTTGCCCACCAGACCGACGAGCTCGTCCGTTCCCGTGATCTGCTGGTGGAAGATCGATCTACCCACCGCGAAGACGACGAGGCCACCGAAGATCCCGACTCCCACGACCGAGGGGAGCAGGACCCGCCAGAAGGAGATCGTGAGATCACTGAGATCGGGTTGATCGAAGAGCATGCTACCCCCCAGGAGAAGACAGCCGAGTCCCACGACGAGGAACGCCCCCATGGAGGGAACAAAGAGCTCCATTACGACGCACACGAGGCCGGCCGTGACGAGGATCAGACCTACCCAGGAGAAGGGCAGGATCTGGAACGCGATCGCCGCGAGCACGAGGCAGACGATTCCCAGAACGCCGGGCACGATGAGCCCCGGACTGTTGAACTCCGCGTAGAGCCCCAGCGCCCCGGCCATGAAGAGCAGCATCGCGACGTTGGGATCGGAGAGAAAATTGAAGAGCGTCTGTACGAGAGTCATTTCCTGGGGCACGACCCTGGCCCCGGCCAGATTCAAGGTCACTTCACGGCCTTTCACGTTGACGACTCGGCCCTCGATTGCCTCGAGGAGCTCTCCCCGACTACCCGCGATGAGGTCGATGACTCCCAGCTCGAGGGCTTTGTCCTCACTGATCGCAACCGATTCACGCACCGCCTTGACGACCCACTCGACGTTGCGCTCACGCTCCTGGGCGATCGATTCCATCATCGCCGCGAGGGCGTTCTCCGCCTTCTCCGCCCCGACGTCCACCGCCGGCCCCTGCAGCCCCGGTCCCTGTTCCTCACCCGAAGGCGCGGGTTGACGGCTCGTTCCCCCGCCCGGCGATACCGGATGGGCTGCGCCGATGCTGGTTCCCGGCGCCATCGCGGCCACGTTCGCCGCAACCGTGATGAACGTCCCCGCCGAGATCGCCCAGCCCCCCCGCGGCGTCACGTAGACGATGGTCGGGACGTCGGCGTTGAGCATGGCCTGCAGAATGTCCCGCGTCGCCGAAACGAGCCCTCCCGGCGTATCCATCTCGATCAGCAGGGCGGAGGCGCCTTCCTCCTCACTGCGCTCGATCGCCTGGATGAGATAGTCAGCCGACGCGGGATTGATCGACCCCTTGATGGTGACGAGGTAGATCGGACCCGGGGATCCCGTGCTCTCCTGGGAGCTCACGAGATCCGCGGCAATGAGTCCCACTCCAAGACAGAGGAGCAGGCAGGCGAGACTTCGCAGGATCGGGCTCCTTCGATCTCGAGTTCTCATCGGCGACGCTCTGCGCTCAGCTTCTGGATCCGGTCGAGCAGCTCGGCCGCGACCTGATCCTTCGGCAGCAGCGCAAGCTCTTCAACCTCTCCGCCGGGCCAGACGAAGCTCACGGCGTTCGTGTCCACGTTGAAGCCTGAATCGCTCCTGGAGACATCGTTGGCGACCAGCAGGTCGCATCCCTTGCGAGCCAGCTTGCGCTGAGCCGCCGAGATGACGTCGTGGGTCTCGGCGGCAAACCCAACCACGATCCGCTCGCCGGGCTCGCGGCATACCTCGGCCAGAATGTCGGGGTTGGCAACCAGCTCGAGGGTGAGGCGATCCGGCGACGCGAGGCTCTCCTTCTTGATCTTGCGCCGGCTCGGGTTCGCGGGACGGAAGTCGGAGACGGCCGCAGCCTTGACCACGATGCTGGCGGCCGGAAGCTCGGACAGGACGGCCTCTCGCATCTCGAGGGCCGTCTCGACGTCGATGCGCCTGACACCAAGAGGAGTGCAAAGCGGGGTCAACCCGGCGATCAGGACGACCTCGGCCGAGCGCCGGGCCGCTTCGGCCGCGATCGCGAAGCCCATCCTTCCCGACGAGTGGTTGGTCAGGCGGCGAACCGAGTCCAGCGGCTCTCCCGTGCCTCCCGCCGTCACCACCACCACCTCGCCCTGCAAGCTCTTCGGGGTCAACGCGGCCACCGCCGCTTCCGCGATCCGGGCCGGGTCCGACATTCGGCCCTCGCCCTGCCAACCACACGCCAGCTCTCCCGAGTCGGGTCCGATTCGGAGGACACCCCGTTCTTCGAGCCTCTCGAGGTTGTTTCGGGTCGCAGGGTGGTTCCACATGTTGACGTTCATGGCGGGAGCGATCAGCACCGGCGCCCGGGTCGCGAGCAGCACCGCGGTGACCATGTCGTCTGCGATGCCATGATTCATTCTGGCCATCAAATTGGCCGTTATGGGTGCCACGATGACGAGCTCGGCCCAATCGGCCAGGGAGATGTGATCGATCTCGCCTTCTTCACTGGGGTCGAAGAGATCGCTGCGGACCGCACTCCCCGTCAATGTCTGCAGGACCAGGGGCGAGACGAAGCGGCACGCCTCTCGGGTGAGGACGCAGCGGATCGTGTGACCCTGGGCGCTGAGCTCGCGTACCAGCTCCGGGACCTTGTAGGCCGCGATTCCGCCCGAGACGGCGATCAGAATGCGGCGCGGATCCATCAGTCGCCCTCTCCTCTCTCCCGGTCTCTCCAAGCTCCCCCCGGACTCTCCCCAGGATCCCGTCGGGCCTCGGCGGGACATTCTGGCTCCAATTCATTGCCGACGGACGGGTCCGCACCGGGGGAGTGAAACGCTTCCAGAACGCGAGCTTACACGACGCCGTGCGCAGCTCCAAGAGAATGCTCCGCTCCCCCCACGGCGCGCCGGAGCCGACCAAGGATCAGATCCCGGCCTCGCCAGAGCGAATCAGATCCGCGCGAGCTTCTCGTTGAGATTTTTGGAGACGATCGGCGGCACGAAGTCGTCAATGTTGGCGCCGAAGCGCACCAGCTCCTTGAGCCGTGAAGAGCTCACATAGAGGTGCTCCTGTCGCGTCATCATGTAGAGCACCTCGAGATCCGGGTCGAGGTGGCGATTCATCAGCGCCATCTCGAACTCGTACTCGAAATCCGCGCTGGCGCGCAGGCCTCGCAGGATCACCGTGGCGCCGATCTCGCGCGCGTACTCGACGACCAACCCGGAGAAGCCCTGGACCCTGACGCCCGCATGACCGGCCAACACCTCGTTCAGCATCTCGAGCCGCTCATCGAAGCTGAACGTTCCCGTCTTGCCGACGTTGATCGCAACGGCGACGATGACCTCATCGAAAATCCTGCAAGCGCGCTCGATGAGATCGAGATGGCCGTTCGTCATGGGATCGAAGCTCGCGGGGAAGAGAGCCACTGTGGTTCCCGGCGGGCCACCGGGCGTCTGCCGTCGGGTCCTGGCGTTCGGCTGCTTCTTTGACACCTCGGAGCTCTCCTCTCGTTCGCGTACGGGTCGCTGCGGTCTTTCGCAGCCGGTGCTGCTCGCCTCATCCGTGACATCGGCGACGAGTCGTGTGATCAAGGTATCTCCCGTGGAGCGCTGATCCAGGATCACGAACCCATCGGCCATGGGAAAAGAATGGCGCTTTGCGGTCTCGATCACCACCGCCCCCTCGGTCGCGAGCAAACGAGCCTCTCGAACTGCACGCAAGCTGCGCGTCACCTCGTCGGAATCGTAGGGAGGATCCAGGAAGATCAGATCGAACTCCCTGCCCTGCTTGCCGAGCCGGCGGAGAGAGGGCGGCGCGTCACCTCGTATCACCTCGCTGACGCCCTCCAGGTCCAGGGCCTCGAGATTCTTGCGCAGGGCGCGCAGGGAGGCCACGGCCCGATCGATGAAGACCACATGTGCAGCCCCTCGGGAAATCGACTCGATCCCCAGCGAACCGATTCCGGAGTAGACATCCAGAACACGCACCTGTGAGAGATCCCCGAGTCGCGCAAAGAGTGACTCGCGGACTCGGTCCGACGTCGGACGCACTCCCCGGGAAGGCGAAACCAGGATGCGACTCCCGAGATAACCACCGACCACTCGCACTGCCAACCCCGATGCAAAAAAGAGATCCCGCTTCGAAGTGGCTACTGAGCCCCTCGGACGAGTCCCCATCCTTTTCCCAGAGAAATGTTACACATCTTTCACGAATCTGGTTTCTCGAACGATCGTCCCGAAAAATTGGAGCTTTCCCCTATACACCGACAAGGAAACACCGGGCCCCCGACCGCGCATCAGTGCATTTCCGAGCGATGTCATTCGGTGTTCATGACACCAGCCGGTTTCTACACCATAGCCGGGTACGACATCCCTGTACCGATCCGTGCATGCAAGCTCCGGCTGAGCCGTTGCGAGCGGCACCAGGGGTTGTAGGCCGGTACACCGATGTATACACTGCCGCCGCCGAGCACGAAGAGATGCGACGCAAGAGTGTTACACGACTACACGAGAGAGAATCCAGAACGAGTTATTTTGCCACACCAGTGAACCGCGAGTGAGTAGGCAGGGTCACTCGACTCGGAAAAGACAGGCAGAGAGACAGGCAGAGAGACAGGCAGAGAGACAGAGAGGCAGGCAGAGCAAGCGAACGCAAGAAGACGAGAGCAGGCAGGCGCAGAGACGCGTCGAGGCCAGCCAGCAGCAGCAGCAGCAGCAACAACAACGAGCAGTAGAGCGCAGCCAAGAGCAAAGCAAAGAGCAAGGCGAGGCGAGGCGAAACGGAATCCAGCAAGACCAATTCATCGATCGACTACGAGGTCGCAGGACCGAAAGCTCGATCGGCAGCATGGAATGGAATGGAATGGATAGGCACGAACGAATGAACGAACGAACAACCAACGAGCGCGATTCCAGAGATCGACGAACACCCGCGAGATCTAGCGCCAACGATCCAAGGTGCACGACAAGATAGAGCCAGAAAAGATCCAGGAAGGATCGAAGAAAGGTCCACGAAAGGTCTCAGGGGAGTTCGAATGTTTCGAACAGAAGCGGTGCAAGAGCAGCAAGGGCTGCAGAGCATCATCGCGCACTTGAATGAAAAAGGAATCATCATGGCTACAGCCGCAGTTCAACGACTCAAACGGAAGCTCCCCGAAAGGATCGCCCAGGTACGTGGCAATCGGTCCCAGCGGCAGTTCGCGCGGGATCTCGGTGTGTTCCAGCAGAACGTCAACCGCTACGAGAATGGCACCACGCCGCACACCGACTTTCTCATCACCCTCGCTCTCAAGGAGAGTGTCTCTCTCGACTGGCTGCTCCTGGGCAAGGGACGACCGAAGAAGAAGTAGCGACGCTGCGAGCATTCTCGGAGGGTCCTCCGTGACCCTCCCGGATTCTGGATCCCGGGTTGGCGTATTGCCAACCCGGGGTTTTTTTCGGTCGCCATGCAGCTCCGCTGAGAGACGATTTTTCGAGTTGTCGAGGCCGGCTCGAAAGTGGTAGACGGGTACATACTCCCCCTGGGCTGTCCCTCCGCCTGCCGCTTCTCGCGCCGGCAGCATCCTCCCACAAGCCTGCCCGTCACCTGATCATTGTCACCTCGAACGGGTGCGAGGCACGCTTCTTGCTCTTCTCACCGCGCAGGGGGCGAGAGCACCGGTCAGGTCCCGGTCGAAAGGATGAGTCAATTGATCTTGCGCACGACGGCAATCGCGACCCTGGTGCTGACGGGGGCCGACCATTGGACCACCTACGTCTGCCTACGGGAGCCGATCATGGGATGGAGCGTAATCGAGGCCAACCCGTTCGTGGACCTGCTCTTCAGCACCACGGGTCTCATGGGCGGACTGGCAATCGACAGCCTCTTCACTCTTGCCGTCGTGGTGTTCCTCTTTCAAACGAAGGCACTGTCCCGGAGCGCCAAGCAGGCCTTCCTCAGCATGATCGTCCTCATGACCGGCTATGCCGTCGTGAACAACATCCAGGCGATCTCGGCCCTCGGCATCTCGCCGTTGGGGATCGGATAGAAGATGCAAAGATTCTTCGTGATCAGCATGCTCCTCGCCGGGCTCGGCGCCATGTCGTGCCAACCGATCCAGCTCGCGCTGGCGCACACGTCTCGTGATTCGCTCAGCGCTGGACTTCCCGCCGTATCGGCTCCGGAGGCCTCCGCCGCGGACATCGCGGCGCCCGCCGGACCCGAATCCCTTGCCGACGCCCTGGCGACGATCGAGATCGACCCCGATGAGCTGGTGGCCCTCGACTTTCTGCGTGAGCGACACACCGGCCTCTCGGACTTCGAGGAAGAGAGCCTCGCCCGAACGATCATCGAGCAGGCCCGCAAGAACAACCTCGAGGTCGCCCTCGTGCTGGCGGTGATCCGTGTCGAAAGCGGGGGCTACGCCCGAGCGCGCTCGCCGGTGGGCGCCCTGGGACTGATGCAGCTCCTGCCCTCGACCGCTGAAGAAGTCGCTCTGCGGCTCGGCGAAGACTGGCGCGGAGCGGAATCTCTCTTCGACCCGGAGCTCAACGTCAGGCTCGGAATCGACTACCTGAAGCGTCTCTCGGACCGCTACGGCAGCGTCCATACCGCGCTCGCGGCGTACAACTGGGGACCGGGGCGGATCGACCGGCGCATGCGCAACGGCCACCGAATCCCGTCGGTCTATATCCAGCAGGTCATGAAGGCCTATGACGCCACCACGAGCTCCCGCTCGTGAGATGACCCGAGTCGGTACCAGCTCGGATCCGCGCCCGAGCCAGACGAGCTCGTTCAGGGCTCCGTCAGCACAGAGACGAAACGATCGATCGCGCCCATCGCCCGCTCGTCGCTCACGGTGTAATCGTTCACCAGGATCGAGAAGAGGAGCAGCTCGTGCTCATCGCTCCCGCCGCCCTTCACCGGGCTCCAGGCGTAACCGGAGAGTGCGCTCGTCTGATTCAAGAGGCCGGTCTTTCCCCGAACCCGGTCCGATGAAGCGCGAGTCCGCTTCTTCAGCGTGCCGTCGCGGCCGGCAATCGGAAGCGAGGCCCCAAACTCGGGGCCGAAGCGGAAGGAGTTGCGCGCGATCCGGAGCGCCTGCACGAACGCCCAGGGTGAGGCGCGGTTCTCGTAGGAGAGGCCCGAGCCATCGACCAGGTCGAAGCCTTCCGGCTTGACGCCCAGCTCGACCAGCCTCCGGCGCATCTCCGGGACGCCATTCTCCCAGCTCCCGGTGCCGGCGCTCGCTGCCGCACCGAGCCCCTTCACCAGCGTCTCCCCGATCACGTTGTTGCTGTACTTCATGAAGAGATCGACGATCTCCGCGACCGAGCGCCCCTCGAACTCGAGGATCTCGTACGCCTCGGCGGGCATCCCCCCCAGGCGCAGCTTGCCCCCGACCTCGATGCCGTTGGCTTCGAGCTGCATGCGAAACACCGATCCGGCGTACTTCGTGGGGTCGAGGACGCTGCGGTAGTAGGTCTTGGGCGAATCCCCCTGGCGCATGGTTCCGCGCACCCGCACGACCTCGTCCCCTTCGCCGGCAATGCGATCGACGACGAGCGTTCGCCGGCGTCCGGGGGCGGTCGTCGTGCCCCGGTTGGCGAGACGCAGATAGGGAATCGCGGGGTTGATCTCGACTCGGAGAGGATCTCCCACCTTCTCACCCGGCCGGGTCGTGACCGCGAAGGCGCCGTAGTTGACGTTGAGGGCCCCGACCGGACCGTGATACGCGCGCGACGAGATCCCTTTCAGCGTCGGATTCCAGCGCTCCCGATCGAGAGCCGAATCATCGAGCACGAGGTCGCCCGTCACATGCCGCAGCCCCGTCGCGCGCAGCTCGGCCGCGAGACGCCACCAATCCTCGGCATTGATCGCCGGATCCCCCGCGCCCCGCACCCCGAGCTGGCCGACCCGACCTTCGGCATCCGGGGGCCGATCGCTCCAGATGCGGGTCTCGAAGCGGTGGGCCGGCCCGAATCCGTCGAGAGCGGCGACGGCTGTCAGAATCTTGACGTTGGAGGCTGGAATCAACTTTCGATCCGCCCTGGACTGGTAGAGGACCTTCCCGTCGCGATCCCGGACGACGAGGGCCGAGACCTTGGCATCCCGCAGCTCCCGTGACTGAAGAATCTCCTCGAGGCGCGCCGAGCGGGAACGAAAGTCGTCGTTCGAGCGGCCAGGCGTGGGCTCGGCAGGGGAAATCGGGCCCAGCACGGCCGCCAGCGAGCAGAGGGCTCCGACCAGCCCGATGGCACCCCACAGCCTCTTTCGCATTCGACCTCTTCGACCTCCCCGAAAAACGGGTACAATTCTCGCGACTTTTGTCCACCGTCGCGAGATGGTGGTCGCCCGGGACACACCGCGGGTCCGCCCGCCTGCGATCCAGGTTGATCGGCTGGTGCCGCTCGACCCTTTCGTCCGATCGGTGTCTCTTGGGGGGATGAGCTGATCGACACGTCGAAGGAGAGTTGAGTTCCTTCACGTGTGTTTCGTGCCAGGAGCCACGGCAGCTTATCCGGGAGCACCAATCCCGGCAATTGCCGGGCGCGGCCGGACTGGGGGGTTCCGTTGCTCAACTGGGTATGGCTCGGCCTGATCCTGATCTCCGTTGTCTATGCAGCCTTCACCGGCCGCATGGAAGACGTGACGCTCGCCCTCTTCGACGGAGCGAAGTCGGCCATCACCCTCGTGATCGGGCTGGTGGGCGGGATGGTCTTCATGCTCGGGATCATGCAGGTCGCGTTCGATGCAGGCTTGCGCGATGCGATCGCCCGCGCCCTCGCCCCCCTGCTGCGCCGCCTCTTTCCCGACGTCCCCGCCGATCACCCCGCGATGGGCGCGATGGTGATGAACATGGCGTGCAACATCATGGGGCTCGGCAACGCCGCCACGCCCTTCGGCCTCAAGGCCATGGTCGAGCTCTCCAAGCTCAACCGCTTCTCGAACACCGCCTCGGACTCGATGGTGCTCTTTCTCGCCATCAACACCTCGGCCATCACCCTCTTCCCTCCGACCGGGACCATCTTCGTACGCGCCGCCGCGGGCTCCGCGCACCCGGAGGCGATCTGGGTCCCCACCCTGATCGCAACCACCTGCTCGACATTGGGGGCGGTCAGCGCCTACTTCCTGCTGCGGAAGCTTCCTATGTTCAAGCGCCGGCCCGAGCAGGAGGAGTTCGACAGCGAGGCGGCGCAGTCCGCAG
The DNA here is from genome assembly GCA_965371385.1 of uncultured Myxococcales bacterium. GTDB lineage: Bacteria > Myxococcota_A > UBA9160 > UBA9160 > UBA4427 > CBDUYG01. The sequence continues at coordinate 28,632 of CBDUYG010000001.1, forward strand.
AGCTGGAGTCGATCGAGGCGATGAAGATCCCTGAGGCCCGGACCGCGGAGCCCATGGGAATGGCGCGGGGAATCTTCGTCGCCGCAGTGGTGGCTGCCTCCTTCGCCGGGATGGCGCTCGAGATCCGGGACCTGGCCGGAGCGATCGGCGTGGGCGAGGCCGTGAAATCGGTCCTTCAGACGTGGACCTTCCCCTTCCTGATCGGCGGGCTGCTGCTTCTCGGAGTAGCGCGCCGCGTACCCGTCTATGAATCCATGGTCTCGGGCGCGAAAGAGGGGCTCGAAGTCTCGGCCCGCATCGTCCCCTACCTCGTCGCCATCCTCGCCGCGATCGCGATGTTTCGCGGCTCCGGCGCCCTCGATCTGGTGATCGATCTGCTCGCCCCGATCACGAGTCCCCTCGGCGTCCCGCCCGAGGTGATGCCGATGGCGATCCTGCGGCCCTTCTCCGGCTCCGGAGCCTTCGGAATCATGAGCGAGACGCTCGAGGCCTACGGGCCGGACTCCTTCATCGGACTCCTGACGAGCACGCTCCAGGGCTCCACCGAAACGACGTTCTACGTACTGGCCCTCTACCTCGGAGCTGCCCGGGTCAGCAATGGGCGTCAGACCCTGGCCGCTTGCCTGACCGGCGATCTCGCTGGGTTCGTCGGCGCCGTCGCGGCCTGCCACGCCTTCTTCGGATGAGTGGGCCGGACCCAGGGGAAGGCGAGATCCTGGAGGCGCTGGTGCGGCGGGACCTCGGAGCCCGAATCGTCGGCAGAGAAGTCCTCGCCCCAGGTCTGGGCACCCGCCGGTTCCTTCGTCTGACGCTCGTCGCCGACACGGCGGAGAAGCGCAGAGTGGGCGAGAAGACTCCCGCCAGCGTGATCGCCCGTATCGAGCCACGCGAGGCTCCGGAGTCCGCGCCCTTCGGAGTCGTCCCAGAGCCCGGCCTCGAGCCTCTGCGAAGCTTTCTGGAGGAGCACGCGATTCCGGTGCCAGCCCGCTACGGAGGCGATCTCGAGCGCGGTATCGAGCTCCTCGAGGATGCCGGTCCGGTCAGTCTCGAGAACGCCGCCGCCCAGGTATCGCAGCCGGAGCGTATTGCCCTGTATCGGGAGGCGTGCGCCCTGGTCCCCAGGCTTCAGCGTCTGAGCGCCGATCCCGAGCGGATTCCCGCCTTCGGCCGCCGGCTCGACCGCGCTCTGATCGAGAGCAAGGCGCATAGGTGGATCCACTGGGCGCTCCCCAGCCTGCTCGCTCGGGACGCCTCGCCCGCGGAGGCCGAGACGGTGAAACGGGCGTTCGAGCTGATCGGCGACGCCTGTGAATCCGCTCCCGCGCGGCTCGCCCACCGCGACTACAAGGCCGCCAACATTCATCTTCGGCCGGGTGCGGAGGCGGGAGCCCGTCTGATCCTGATCGACCTCCAGGGCGCCTTCCTGGCCCCGCCCGAGTACGACCTCGTGTGCCTTCTGCGCGACTCTCACGTCGCGCTCGCTGAGAACGAGGTCGATTCCCATCGCGATGCCACGAGGCAAGAGCTTCCCGATGCGCCCTCGGAGGAGGACTTCGATCGACGCTTCACCCTATTGACACTGAGCCGGGTCGCGAAGGACTGCGCCCACTACATCCACGCTGCGACCGACCGAAACGATCGCCGCTATCTCCCCCTGCTGCCCACCGGGCTCGCAAACCTCGAGCGCGCGGCCGAGCACGCGGCTGGCTGGGATCCACGGCTCGCGAGGCTGCGGGATCTGCTGGCCGCCCTACCCTCCGGGCCGGCTGCACTCGAGGCCGTCGCCGGAGAGGATGACCGATGCGGGCCATGATTCTGGCGGCGGGCCTGGGAACCCGCCTGCGTCCCCTCACCGAGCTGCGGGCCAAGCCGGCGCTCCCCGTGCGCGGCATCCCCGTCATCGGCTACCTGCTCGAGCTGCTGGCCCGCCATGGCATCGACGAAGTGATCGTGAACCTCCACCACCTGCCCGAGACGATCCGCCAGGCGGTCGCCGACTTCACTCCCCGGGGCATGCGGGTCGAATTCAGCGAAGAGGAGGCGCCTCTCGGCACCGGAGGCGGGGTTCGCCGGGCAGCGGGGTTCCTGCGCGAAAGCGACCCGAGCCTGGTGCTCGCGGGTGACATGATCCTCGACCTCGACCTCGGGGCTCTGGTGGCGAGGCATCGCGATCGCCAGGATCTCACTACACTCGTACTGCGCCGGGATTCCCGGGCGGATCGCTTCGGAACGATCGGAATCGACGAGGAGCAGCGGGTGCGCCGAATTGCCGGGAGCTTCGATCTGGGCGGAGAATCGGACTGCGGGGTCTTCGTGGGAGTACGGGTGCTCGCCAGTCGGATCTTCGACTCCCTGCCCGAGCGCGATAGCTTCGAAGACCTGCGCGATTGGCTGGCTCCGGCTCTGGCGGCAGGGGAAGACCGGATCCGCGGCGACATCTTCACCCCTCAAACGTGTGTCTGGGAGCCCGTGGGCACTCCACGAGAGTACCTGGACGCGAATCTGGCGCCTCAGCCCCTGTCATTCATGGATCCGCAAGCTCTTGCGATCTCCCGGGGAACTCGCTTTGCTGATGCTGTGGTGATCGGATCCGGAGCGCGGGTCGACACCGGGGCGCGACTGACACGAGCCGTTGTCTGGGAAAACGAGCGGGTACCGGCTGAAATCGAAGCTTCGGATGGCGTCTTCGCCGGAGGGAAATTCCGCTCGTGTCTGGAAGAGTGAGCGGTAGAGGCAGGGATGAGGTCGGGGATGGAAGTAGAGGACGGGGGCCGGGAGCCGCAGCGCGGGGCGGCGGCGCTCCGGAAGGTGGAAAGACCGATGGTCGACGTACTAGAGTGAGTAGTCGTGGTGGGTCGGGAGACGATACGAGCCGGTCGCGAATCGTGCGCCGCTGGATCCAGATCCAGTCTCGTATCCCGATACGGAGGCCCAGGTGATCGAGCTTCACTTCATTGGAACCAGTGATGCCTTCGGAGCGGGGGGCCGCCGCCAGTCCGCCTTCCTGGCCCGGGATCCGCATGGCTCGATTCTCGTCGATTGCGGCGTCACCACCAATACGGGGCTCTGCGCCGAGGGTTTACACCGGGACGAGATCGACGCGATCCTGATCAGCCACTTCCACGCGGACCACTTCGGCGGCATCCCGCTGCTGCTGCTCGCGGCCCTCTATGAGGATCGGCGCACCCGCCCGATCGAAATCGCGGGTCCACCGGGAATCGAGACTCGGGTGACCGAGCTCGCAGAGGCCATGGGTCACTCGATCACGAGGCGCGACTGGACCTTCCCCATCGTCTTCACGGAGCTGCCCGCCGGCCTGGAAGTGTCTGTCGGCCCTGCGAACATCACCTCCTTCGAGACCCATCACAACCCCGACGCCTGTCCCCACGGCCTGAAGATCGGCTTCGACAAAGCCCGGCTCGTCTACTCGGGAGACACGGGCTGGTTCGACGATCTGCCCTCGCACGTCCAGGGTGCGGATCTCTTCATCTGTGAGTGCACCTATTGCCATACGGGTTGGGAGTACCACCTCAGCCTCGAACAGCTCGATCAAATGAAATCGAGCTTCGATTGCGAGCGTATGATCCTGACCCACCTCGGCTCCGAGATGAGCCGCCGCCGCAGCGACCTCGCCCTCGAGACCGCCGACGACGGGCTCGAGATCAAGATCTAGCAGCCGGAACGATCTCGCCCAGCACGGCAGCCCGGCTCGCACCCGTACAACGCGGTAGGTGGTTGGGGATTCCGAGCAGCGCGTTGCGACCCATCAAAGAGAATGCCATCGCCTCCGCAGCCTGGATCGGAACCCCCGCTGCGTCGAAGCGATCGAGCTGGACACCGGGAAGTGCAGCGCGCAGACCCGCGAGCAGGGTGGGATTGGCAGCTCCCCCTCCCCCGACCAGCAGACGCTCGAAGTCCTTCGCCGCCGGCTCCTCGGCGGGCAGGAGCTCCCGGCACGCGAGGACGACGCCCTGAACGGTGAAGGCCGTCAGCGTAGCCACCAGGTCGTCCAGGGATCGGCCTTCGGCTTCCGCCGCCCTCCACAGCGCGGCCGCCATTTCGCTCCCATAGCGTTCCCTTCCAGTCGACTTTGGTGGAGGGCGACGCAGATAGTCGTCATCGAGGAGGCGTTCCAGCAGACCCTCGTCCACCTGCCCACGCGCGCCGCGGATGCCATCGCGATCCATTCGCTCGCTTCCCTCGGTCGCCAGGCCGATCACGCTGTCGAGGATCGAATTGGCGGGCCCGACGTCGAAGGCGACGACGTCATCCGGATCGCCGCTGCGCGGGAGCCAGGTGAGATTCGCGATGCCACCCAGGTTGAGCGCGACGCGATCTTCTTCACTGGAGCCGAACGCCGCGTGATGAAAGAAGGGAGCGAGCGGAGCGCCCTCCCCTCCGAGCGCCATGTCGCGCCGGCGAAAGTCCGCGACGGTCGTGACACCGGTTCGTTCGGCGATGATCGACGGATCGCCGATCTGCAGGGTCGCGTGGTGCTCGGGATGGTGGGCGACCGTCTGGCCATGAGAGGCGATCGCATCCACGTCGGCGAGCGAGACCCCAGCATCATCCGCGGCGCCGCGAGCTGCCTCGGCGAAACGCTCCCCGAGCAGGACGTCGAGGGAAGCGAGCTCTTCCAGAGCCCGGGCTCCGGGAACCTCGCCCGCCGCGAGCCCGTGAATACGACCCTGAAGCTCCGGCGGCATCGCGCGCTCGTGCAAGGCGAGAAGACGAAAGGGGCGGGCTTCGGCCGTGTCCGGCCACTCCACGAGGGCCGCATCGATCGAATCCGCAGACGTGCCCGACATCAGGCCGATGACCAACATGCGCTGCATGGTAGCGGCGCTTCTCGTTCTCAGCGTATATCCGGGCGATGCGCGGCCCGTTCAGCTCGTTCGGCTCGTTCAGCCCCTTCGACCGCTTCGATCCGAACGCGTGCGCTATCCTCTTGATCGCCGAAAAGGTCTCGACTCGGGAGACGTCGTCCATGACGGCGCCTCGGGTGGATCTCGATCTGGATCGGGGCCGCAACCAGGACGGTTCGCGCAGGCAGCGCGAGACAGCGAGGAGATTCGAAGGTTTGTCCGATCCCTCGCCAACCAACAGCCTCGATTCGCGGGAGGTGCAGAGCGTACTCGAGCGCCTCCACTCCGAGGCCGGCAGACAACGCGCTGAATTCATCCCTATCGCTCTGCACTGGGGACTCGACGCCCTGCTCCGCCGCAAGCCCACCGTCGAGGAAGAGGCCCGCCGCTTCAAGGATCTCTACATCCCGCTCAGCCCCGAGACCGGTCGCTTTGCCTATCTCGTGGCCCGCTCCTTGAAAGCGAAGCGAATCGTCGAGTTCGGCACCTCGTTCGGAATCTCGACCCTCTACCTGGCCGCGGCGGTGAAGGACAACGGGGGCGGCCTGGTGATCGGCTCCGAGATGGAGCCCGGCAAGGTGGTCCAGGCCCGCGCGAACATCGAGGCCGCCGGCCTATCGAAGTACGTCGAAATTCGCGAAGGCGACGCCCAGGAAACGCTGCGCGATCCGGGGGGTGAAGTCGACATGGTGCTCCTCGATGGTTGGAAGGACCTCTACGTGCCGATCCTGGAGATCCTGACCCCCCATGTTCGCCAGGGGGGCGTCGTTCTTGGAGACAATATCAAGACGTTTCCGAAGGCTCTCGCGCCCTATGTGGCTCGGGTTCAGGGGGGCCGGCACGGATTCAGATCGGTGACGCTGCCTCTGGGACAGGGGACGGAGTACTCGGTTCGGCTCGACGAGTAGGGGCTGCGCCGGCGGGGCAATCGGGATCGTGGGCGCGACCCGGCATCGTCCGGCCATCCCCGGGAAGGACCTGGAAAGCCTCGAAGACATCCGCGACACGAGTAACCGCGGCCCCGATGTGAGAGCCCGCTATCTTGTCGGCGAGCCTCCATGATGGAATTCCCGATGCGCGCACCCTCCGCGAACGCCACTGGATACGAAGAGCGCCTTCTTGCAGCGCTTCGCACGCCGATCGCAGCGTTCTGCTTGATCGCCATGCTCGGCCTGCCCGGAGCGGGTCGCGCAGGAGGAGGCCCATCGAAGGAGCAAGCGACCGCGGCCGGCCCCTCGGCCGATATGGTCGGCCTGATCGAAGCACTTCCCTTGGATCCATTTTCGAGTGCGGCAGCGGCGAGCGCGGGGTGGACGGTCTTTGCACCCGGCGAGCTGATCGTGCGACTCCATGCAAGGGCGGGCAGCCAGGCCCACCACGCACTCGCAGACGGGTTTTCTCCCGCGCTACCGGGCGACCCCGCAGCAGCCCAGCTCGACGAAATGCTCCGTCAGCACAAGGCGAAGGGAATGCGCCGCATTTTCAAGCGCTACGAGAGCGCCGACGGAAGGCAGATCGACACCGCACGCGCGCACCTTCAGCGAATTCGCAAAGCTCGCCGGACCCAGAACACGCGGCGCCTCCCCCCGTTGCCTGCGGACACGCCGGATCTCGAGAACTTCTTTCTCGTCGAGATGGCGGGGCTGGAGACGGCCGACGAGATGGACACGGTGATGGCGGAGCTGCGGAGCAACGATCTCGTAGCGGGCGTGCAGCCAAACTACCTCCACCGGCTCTTGATCGAGCCTCTACCGGACGTGAGCACCCTTCCCAATGATCCCTACGTGAGCATCGATGGCACGAGCTGGTCGCAGGGCAGCTTCGGAAACGCTTTTCCAGACCTCTATGGAGTCCGCAACCTGCACGTCCTCGAGGCATGGAGCCTCATGGACGCGAACGGCAACGGAGTATTCGACGGCGGAGAGACCGCTCCGGGTCAGGGCGTGGTCGTTGCCGTGATCGATACCGGCCTGGATTCGGCGCACCCGGACATGGCGGGAGGCATCTTCATCAACCCGGGAGAGATCCCGGGTGATGGAATCGACAACGACGCCAACGGGCTGGTGGATGACGTGAGTGGCTGGGACTTCGTCGACCGCGATCCCATTCCGGAGGATCGCAATGGTCACGGGACCCACGTATCCGGCACGATTGCGGCGGGGGCGAACAACGCCGAAGGGATCGTCGGCATCGCGCCATTCGCACGAATCCTGCCGCTCAAGGCACTCAATGACCAGGGTGTCGGTTCGTCCGCGGCACTCGCCCTTGCCGTTCATTACGCAGCAGCCGTCGGTGCCCACATTACCTCGAACTCCTGGGGTGGCGTGCTCCTCGATCCGCTGGTCGCGGCCGCGTTCGACAGCGCCGAAGCCAGTGGTGTGCTCTCCTTCGCAGCCGCCGGCAACAGCGGTCAACCCTATATGCTCATGCCCGCCCTCTATCGAAGCGTCGTAGCCGTCGCCGCCGTCGACGCCGGCGATGTGCTGGCATCGTTCTCGAATTGGGGCGCGGGGCTCGATCTCTGCGCCCCCGGTGTGAACGTACTCTCACTCTCGGCGAACGATCACGACAACCGATTGGCCGAGATCAGCGGACGCACCGTGGGAGATCGCTACCTCTGGCTGAACGGCACGAGCATGGCGACGCCGCATACGAGCGGGGTGGCCGCTCTGATGATGAGTCTCCATCCCGACGAATCGGCCGCGGAGACCCTCGGCCGCCTGGTGCAATCGGCCATCTCGATCGAGTCACTGAATCCCGGACTAGAGGACGGCCTGGGCGCCGGCCGGGTGGATGCACTCACGAGCGCCACCGCAGTGCGAGCCCCGCTGTTGAAGCCGATCGCCATTCGCACGGGCGCGGTCGTCGCAGGTGAATTGGCCATCGTCGACGTGGAGGTGCAGAACCTGTGGGCGTCCGCCACCGGCGTACACGCTTCGCTCGAGAGCGCTGACCCCGGCGTGAGCATCGTCGATGGCGAGCGCGACTATGGCGATCTGGCGACCGGAGCGAGTGCTTCGAGAAGATTCGAAATCGAGATAGCACCGGAGGTCGAGTTCGGGAACGAACTCGACCTGATCCTGACCATCACCGCCCACGATGCTCCCACGCATGTGCACGAGTTCTCCGTGCGAGGCAGCTTCTTCGAGAACCAGGACTATCTCGCCAAGCTCGAGCCCGTCCCGCTCGTCGTCGTGGGTGCAAGCTTTGGCGACTTCGACGGCGACGAACTGCTGGACATGGGCGTCGGCGCTGCCTTCGCGAAGACCCAGCTCTACCGACAGCAGCTCGATGGAACCTTCGAGAAGCACCAGCCCAAGGGCTCTGGCTTCCTGCGCTCTCCGATCTTCGCCGACATGAACAACGACGGCCTCCTCGACATGTTGGCGATCGGACCCTCCAGCTATCGCGGTGCGGCCCTTGCCATCAACGTCGGAGGGGGGCGGTTCGAGGTTCTGCCGGATTCGAGCGGCTTCAGGTTCCCCCAGTACCGTCGAATCACGGGTTTTACGCCGATCGATCTCGACGCCGATGGCGACCTCGATGTGGTGGCTGGAGTCTACAGCCTCTTCCGCGACGACCAGGGCGTCCTCCGCAACATCGTGGTTCTGCGCAACAACGGAGATCTCACTTTTTCGGATGCCTGGGCGGCGACCGGGATGGGGAGGCTGATGGGCAGTCACCAGTTCATGACCCTCGACTGGGATGGTGACGGCTTCCAGGACCTACTCGGTCTGCATCGATACGCGAACCGCGTGGCGATTCATCGGAACGACGGGAAGGGAGGGTTCGAAGACGTGACCCGGATTGCCTTTCCGAAGGGGTCCCTCACGTGCAACGACTGGTGGAAGGGAGTTTGCGACTTCTTCGAGTCGGCGGCCGCCGGAGACTACGACAACGACGGCGACGTGGATCTTCTGCTGATCCACCAGCAGAACGTCTCCTCGGAGGACCAGCCCGTTGCCATGCTTCTCGCCAACGACGGGACAGGCGCCTACTCGGACGTCACCGATCAGGCGGGGGATCTCGCGACGGTGGCCATGTTCAACGGTAGGTCGGGCCCCTCCTTCTTCGATCTGGAGAACGACGGGGATCTGGACATCCTCCTCCCAATCGACATCCTGCTCGCGGGGACTCCGCTGCGCACACCCGAGCCGACCGTCGTCATCATGCGCAATGACGGAGATGGATCCTTCACTCATGTCTCGGATATCGCACTGCCCCCCGACACGCCGCTGGCCAGCGTGGTCGCGGTCGTGGGGGACTACGATGACGACGGCGCGCAGGACATCCTCGCCCCGGTGGGGCCTTTCATCGGCGAGGCCGGGGGCCTGATGCACAATCTCGTGGGCCGGGATCACGCCTCACTCCAGGTCGAACTCAATGCGGTCGACAGCGCACCCAATGGCTACGGTGCGCGGGTTACCCTGGTCGCCGATGAGCGGGTACAGGTTCGCGAGATCCACCACTCGCCTGTCGAGCCGTGGCGAGTCCATTTCGGTCTCGGCGATGCCGAGATCGTGGACGTCCTCGAGATCCGCTGGCCCAGCGGTGTCGTCGGGATCCGGCGCGACGTGGCGGTCGATCAACGAATCACCGTGGATGAGGACATCCCCTGCCCGGATCTGCCCGACGGGCAATGCCCCATCGTAGAGATCGACATCGATCCCGACAGCGACGAGAACCAGGTCAATCTCAGAAACAACGGACTCCTGCGCGTCGCGATCCTCGGCTCCGATCACTTCGACACGGCCTCGATCGACGTCACGAGGACCTTCTTCGCATCGGGAAGAGCGACTCCGGAGCACAAATCGGGTGGCCATCTCGAGGATGTGAACGATGACGGGCTGCCCGATTGGGTCTCCCACTACCGCATTCCAGCGACGGGCATCGAGCCGGGCGACGACGAAGCCTGCCTTCGCGGCCAGATGCTGGATCGCACCCCGTTCAGGGGCTGCGATCGAATCCGCATCAAGTCGCCCCGTTGATCCTGGGGATACGCTCGGCGCCTCGTCGAGAAGTTCAACGACGAGCGTGCCGGGTCAGGTCCGCGCTTGCGCTGAGTTCCACGATCGCCTCAGGTCGCCCACCGACTCTTCGTCCCTGGCCTTCGAACCAAAGGCGGGAGGGACATGGCGTCACCCCGTGCGATCGCCTACTCGCCGCCGCCAACCTCGAGTTCGAGATACCGAGGCTCAGGCCATCATCTCGCCCATTTCGCGCAGCTGCGCCACGGCGTCGTCGGGCAGTACGGGGGGCTCCTTCCCGACCGCGTAGCAGCCCAGGATGATCTCGGCGGTTCGCTCGACCACCTCGGCCATGTCGGCGGCTTTGCGAAGGCTCATCCCACCCACCACCAGACCGTGATTCTTGAGCAGGATCGCGTGGGCATCCTGCGCGGCCTTCCCGACCTCCTCCGCCAGCTCGCTGCTGCCCGGCATGATGAAGGGCAGCCGCGGGATCTCGCCGAAAAAGGCCGCCTCGGTTGAAATGGGGAGGAAGGGGAGGTCGGCGTTGGCAAGGATCGTTGCGTGAGGAGCGTGGCAGTGGATCACCGCATGGGTCCGGGGCCGCGCCTGGTAGATTGCGATATGCACCATACTTTCACTCGACGGGCTACCTCCCTCGCCGATCTTCTTTCCGTCCATCCCGACCTTCACCATGATCTCGGGGTCGAGACTGCCCTTGAACATGGCGCTCGGCGTGATCCACATCGCCTCCTCGCCGGGGATGCGGACGCTCACGTTGCCTCCCGTCGCCGTGATGAGCGCGATGTGATAGAGCTCGTCCACCACATCGCAGAGATCGTCGCGCACGTCTCCCACGCGGCGCCGACCGACCGGGACGCCCGGCGCTGCAGCCGCTGCGCCCCTGCCCCGCTTCTTCTTGCCGCCGGCCGCCTTGGCGAACTTCTCGAGGTCCCCCGGATCGCCGACCTTCTCTCGCGCCCCCTGGTAGAGACGGCTCAGCCCGCCCAGGATGTCCTGGATCGTCATCGCCTTGGCGGCGTCGCCCATGAAGCTGAGCTCGCCCTCCATGGCCTTCTCCATGGCGTTGATCTTGCCGGTGAACATGCCGTCCAGGATATAGGCCTTCATCTTGAGCTGGACGTCGGCATCCTCCTTGGGCGCACCCATACCGCCGCTGATGGCGCCGCCCGTGAAGCGGAACCAGAATTCCTCGCCGAGGTCACTGACGTTGAAGTGCAGCGCGACGTCCTGGGGCACATCGCTCGCAAGGTCTGCGTCGCTGATGATGCCCTGCACGAACTCTCTGCAGATGCGCGCCATGATCTGGCGATTTTCTTCGGGGATCTCGTCCGCCATGCTCTCCTCCTCCTCGTTGCCCTGCCCTCGTGCGGCAGTGCTTCTCGCCGATCTCCCGGCCGACCCGGGCTTCTTCTGTAGATCCGAGACCGCGGGGCCCGCCGTGTCGGCCAGCGCCGCCAGCGCCTCGGGATCCGGCTCGGGCCGGGGCCGACTCAGATCGAGACCCTCCAGACACTCGGGATTGAGTGCATGACGCGGCCGTTCGCCCTGCAGAATGCGCCGCAAGTCCTCGGCGATGATGCGTCCCTGGTGGGTCGCCACCTCATAGGTGTTGCCGCCGATGTGGGGTGTGGCGATTACATTTTCGAGTTGGAGCAGGGGATGATCCCAGCCGGGCGGCTCCACGGAGAAGACGTCGATGGCCGCCGCGCGGATGTGGCCATCCTCCAGGGCATCCACCAACGCATCCTCATCGATCAGGGCCGCGCGGGCGGTGTTGATGAAGAAGGCTCCCGGCTTCATGGCCCGGAACTGCTCCGCGCCCATCATGCCCACGGTGCTCTCGCTGGCGGGCAGATGCAGGCTCACGAAGTCACTCTGCTCGAGCAGCTCGAGAAAGCTCACCTTGCTGGCGCCATGGAGAGCGGCCTGCTCGCCGGTGACGAAGGGATCGGAGACGATGACCCGCACGCCGAAGGGAACCAGCCTCTCGGCCGTCTTCTTTCCGACCGCCCCAAAGCCCACCAGGCCGAATGTCTTGCGCCAGAGCTCCCGCCCCTGGAGCTGCCCGAAGGCCGCACCCATCTTGCCGAGATCGCCTGCCTCCACGTCTTCGTCACGCAGAAACTCGTTGGCTTCGAAGAGCCTGCGGGCGAGACTGATCGCGTAGCCCACGGTGAGGTCCGCCACCGCGTCGGCATTGCGACCGGGCGCGTTGATCACCGGGATCCCCAGGGCGGTCATGCCCGGGATGTCGATGTTGACCGGATCGCCGCGGCAGGTGGCGATGACACGCAGATCCTTGCACTTCTGGATCGACTCCGTGTCGACCGGATCGACCTCGCAGATGAATACTTCGTGACCTTGCAGCGCCTCGACGAGGCCCGGCCCCGTGAGCAGGGTGTGGGTCTCGCGGAAGCTCTTGTAGGTGATGTCGCCGAGCTCTCCCAGGGCCGACAGGGACTCGTCGTCCATGCTGGCCGAGATCAGGATCCTGGTGCGGCGCAGCTCCTTCGCCTGGGAGTCGGCGTCGGCCGCCGACGTCAGCATCTGGACCATCTTGATTTGCTGGCCCACGGCGATCGACTCGGCCTGGGCTTCGCGCAGGCGATCCCAGTCCGCATACAAGGCCTGATAGCGGTTGCTGATCCCGGCCTCGGGAGAGAAGCGGCGACTTCGCCGAGCCAGGGCCCGGGCGCCCGCCTCGAGACTCTCGAAGACCCCCGCGCCCACCCCAGCGCAGAACGCTGCACCCAGGGCCGAGGCCTCGTGACAGTCGCCGGCCTCGACCTCGACCCCCAGTACGTCGCTCAGGATCTGGGCGAAGACGTCGCTGCGCGACAGGCCACCGGCGAGCATCACCCTCTCGGCCTTGCTCGAAACGACCGCCTCCAGCAGCTCGAGGTTCTTCTTCAAGCCGAAGGCGAGGCCTTCGACGACCGCACGGGCGAGATCGGAGCGCTCGGGCCGACCCGAGGTCAGGAGATGGCTCAGGCTGATGCTGCCGAAGGGGAGCTGGATCCGGGTTCCATCCTGCACGCCGGCTCCGAATGTGGACAGGATCCCCTGGGAGCCCGGCGCCGCCAGGGCCGCACTGCCCAGCAGTGCAGCGGCAGGACTGGGCGAGGTGGGATGCAGCATCCGACCGATCCAGTCGAGGGCCTCGCCGACCGGCCCGGGGTTGGCCTCGAGGAGGAAGCGCCCGGGTACCACGTGCTGGCCCGACCAGGCCCGATACTCGGGGTCGATGCGGGGTTCGTCCAGAATCCATTGCACGGGAGCGGTCGTGCCCGCGACGATTCCCACCGCCCCGGGCCGGCTGGCCCCCACGCCGAGCATTCCGCATTGGGTGTCCGCTCCCCCGACCGCGACGACGATGCCGGGCCTGAGGCCGAGCTTCTCGGCCGCATCGGCACCGAGTTGGCCCAGCTTCTCCCCCGACACCCGCACCTCCGGAAACACGAGCGGCGAGAGCCCGATCTCTTCGATGAGGTCGTCGGCCCAACGACCGTCCGCGATATCAAAGATGCCGGTCTCGCAAGCCTGGGAGCGATCCGTCACCAGCTCGCCGCAGAGTCGGTATGCGACCCAATCGTTCAGGCTGACGATCGATCGGGCCCGCGCGAACGCTTCGGCATTGGTTTGTGCCAGCCAGACCAGGCGCGCCACCGGGAAGCCCGGGTTGGGGAAACGCCCGGTGCGCTTCGCGATCTCGGGGCCGTGCTCGCTCGCCAGGGTGATGCCCTGGAGTGCGGCGCGCCCATCGCGATTGGGACCCGCGTAGAGCACCTCTCCGTGATCGCCCAGGATGACGGTTCCGAAGCGCATGGCGCTGACCGCAATCCCCACGACGTCCTCGACCGGGGTGCCGCTCTGCTCGAGCACTCGTCGCGTCGCGGTGCAGAGATCGAGAAACATCGCATCGAGGTCGGCATCGAAGCCGACGCCCCCGGTGCCCACCGCCTGGGGAAAGGCCCAGGGAACGAGAGCGGAGGTCGTCTCGCCGCTGCTCGTGTCCAACAGGAGCGCGCGACCACCCCCCCCACCGATATCAAGTCCGACCACACTACTCATGCGTTCACTCACATCCCTCGAATCGAGAGCCATTGGGGGTGACCGCTTCGCCTCGTCATCCGATCAGGGGATCGTCTACCCAAGCCAGAACAATTCGTCAAAGCGTATATACATTCAGTCTACCGCGCAAATTTGCCACGTTTCACAGGCGGTCGCAACTCGGGGCGCTGCCAGACACTGGATGCGGTGCCTCGCGCAAGATCCCTGCCTGCCCGAGGGCCCTGGGAGTCTGGCGGCTCGGCTGGCGCCAGCGCAGCGCGGTAGACGGTTGGGGATTCCGAGCGGGGTGATGCGCCCCATCGAAGAGAAGGCCGACGCATCCGTGGCCCGATGCTGGAGCGCACCCGTTTACGGGCTGCGATCGAATCAGCTCCAGGTCGCGATGCTAACTCTGGAGACGCTCGGCCTCGTCGAGGAGCTCATCGACGAGCGTGTCCAGCCAGGTCTGCGCGTGCGAGCTGGAGAGCAGGGTCCTGAAGGCGGGCCAGCCGGCATCCGCCAGAGCGTCGATCGGCGGGCGGGCCCCGCCCTCCGTGAGCTGCAACACCTGGCCCAGGCTCTTCCCGGCGGAGGCTTCCATCGCCCGATCGATCCAGGCGTCGATATTCGCCCGCGTCTCCGGCATGCCCGCCACGTGTCGCGCAGTGAGCTCCACGATCTCTCCCAGGTCGCCCACCAGCTCTTCGTCAGCGGCTTTCAGATGGAAGGCGGGAGACTTCGACAGCATGAAGCCTGCAATGTTGATGCGGAGCTCGATCGAGGACGGGTCGTCGAGCCTGTCGATCGCGACGTCGGCCGCGCTCTCGAGCACGCGCCCTGTGCTGTCGGCCAGGAACGACTTGATTTCGGGCTCGATGAGCTTCTCCAGCTCATCGATCAGCTTCTCCATCATGGCTCCGGCGCCACCCAGCATCCCGAAGCGCCCCATGGGAGAGACCTTCACCAGCATGCGCGGCAGAAGTGTCGAGAAGTCCTTCAAGGTGCGGTAGAGCGCGTCGTTGACCACTCCTTCCACGGCCTCGCCGCGGAACATGGCGCGAAGCAGATCGGGGTCGACGAGCCCGGGCCGCGCCAGGGTCTCGCGTAACCTGTCGTGCGCCTCGGGCGGGAGAAGCCGATCGATCGGCTCTTCGGCCGCGCGCAGCTCGGAGAGAATCGAGCGGGCGATTCCCGCAACGATCGGCCGCGACAACTCTGTCATGAGATCGGGGTCCAGCAGCCGATCGGCCAGCTCTCTCGCGGCATCACGATCGATGAGGTCGTGAACCGGTGTGGCGAGGAGATGATCCCAGCCGGCTTGCCAGAGCCGGCGCCACTCCTCCCTTGGGCGCTCTCCCTCCATGAGCCGGGCCCGAAGCCAACGCTTCAGCTCCCCACGTTGGTCGTCGTCGGCGCCCATGAGACCGACCTTAGCCCGCGCCATGGGGTTGGGGTAGCCTGCTGGCAGCCCGCTGAAAAACCCTTCGGCCGCCATGCACGGCCCTTGGGACCGATCTCTGCGTTGGGGGCCCCCGGAGCTGGGCTTCCCGGTCACTGCGTGGACCGCGATAACTTGCCGTGGCGTGAACTACGGCGGCGTTTCCGCGCCTCAACGGCCGGCAGAGCCGGCTAGGCATCGGTGGCCTTCGGCCACCTCGTCTCGGGCCAGACGACCGCACCTGGCTCGGTCAGGGTTCTTCAACGGCCCGCCAGCCGAGGCAAGGAAAACGATGGACGAGCTGAGCTACCGATCGGCCCGCGACTGCCTGGCGCTCTTGCGCAAGGGCGAGGTGAGCTCCGTCGAGCTCGTCGATTCCTGCATCGCACGCATCGAGTCCCTGAATCCCGAGATCAATGCGGTCGTAGCAACGAACTACGATCGAGCGCGGGAGTGCGCGCGGGCCTCCGACGCGGCGCGCTCGCGTGGTGAGGAGCTCGGCGCGCTGCACGGTCTTCCGATGACGATCAAGGATTCGTTCGAGACCGCGGGCCTGGTGACGACATCGGGTGCGCCGGAGCTGCGCGATCACATCCCCCGTCAGGACGCAGTGGCGGTCGCTCGCGTGATCGACGCCGGCGCGATCGTCCTGGGAAAAACCAACCTGCCCCTCTATGCGGGCGATTGGCAGAGCTACAACGAGGTATACGGGCGCAGCAACAACCCCTGGGACCTGACGCGCACCGTGGGAGGCTCCTCGGGCGGCAGCGCCGCATCGATCGCTGCGGGCTTCGTCCCGCTCGAGATCGGCAGCGACATCGCAGGGTCGATTCGAATTCCCGCCGGCTATTGCGGTGTCTATGGGCACAAGCCTACGTACGGAATCGTTCCCGTACGCGGCCACATCCCGGGACCGCCGGGGACCCTGGGCGAGCCCGACCTGGCCGTGGCGGGCCCTCTTGCTCGAAGTGCTGCCGACCTTCGCCTGGCCCTCGACGTCATCGCGGGTCCGGACGATCTCTCGGCGAGCGGATGGAGACTCGAGCTGCCGCCGCCACGCGCCGAGGAGCTGAAGGATTTCCGCGTCGGGGTCTGGCTCGACGACCCGCTCTGCCCGATCGAGACGGCCGTACGCGCGGAGCTCGAGGCCACGGTCGTCGCGCTCCGGCCGCACGCGCAGCTCATCGACCTCGCTCTTCCATTCAGGCTGGAGGACATCGTCCCGGGTTATCTGCAGCTGCTGACGAGCGTCGTGGCCCCAGACATTCCGCGGGCACTCCGTCTGCTCACGAGCCTCTTGCTGCCCTACTACTCACTGGCCGATCGAATCGGAAGCGAGACGAACCTGATGACGAAGAACGGGGCGCGGGGCATGCACCTCTCCCACTCCGACTGGATTCGCGCCGACGAGGCTCGCAACCGACTTCGCCGACAGTGCCACGCGCTCTTCGACCACGTCGACGTGCTGCTGACACCCGTCACTCCCTTTACGGCGTTTCCTCATCAGACCGGCGGACATCACCTATCGCGGCGAATCGACGTGGACGGAGAGGCGCGCCCCTACATGGACCACGTCCCGTGGATCGCGCTGGCAACGTCGGCATTCCTGCCGGCTACCAGCGCGCCGGTGGGGATCACCCCGGACGGACTTCCGGTCGACGTGCAGATCATCGGTCCGCATCTGGGCGACGAGACGACGATCCGTTTCGCGGAGCTGCTGGCAGACGTTCGAGGTGGATTCAAAAAGCCGCCCGGCTGTTGAGTCCGCAGCGCTCCGGGGACCCACTGGGCCTGCGCCGTTCGGCAGGCGGTTGACACACCCGGCTCGGTGCTCACGCTGGATGCATGATGAACAAACTGCTCCCTGTCCAGCTCGACGCTTCCTGCGCCGAATGTCTGATATTCACCGAAAAGGAAGGCCTTCTCTCCACTGTCGCTCACGACCTCGAGATCGAGGTCACCGACTTCGAGATCTCGTGGGACGCAGAGGCGCTCACGGCCCGCTTCTCTCCCCGCAGCCTGCGCGTCGTGAACGCCATGAAGAACAAGCGCAAGGCCCCTGGAGCCCTCAGCGACTCCGACAAGACGAAGATCGAGAAGCACATCATCGACGACGTGCTGCAGGCGAAGAAGCATCGCAAGATCGAATTCCGCTCCAGCAGTGTCGTGGCCGAAGGCAAGGGATTTCGGATCGAGGGGGAACTCACCCTCCACGGCGTCACACGCCCCATCAAGCTCAAGCTGAGCCGACGCGGCGAACGCTGGAGCACTCAGGTGTCGATCGACCAGACGGACTATGGCATCAAGCCCTTCAGCGCGATGCTCGGAGCTCTGAAGGTCAAGCCGAAGCTGCGCGTAAAGCTTTCGCTGGCGGCAGAAGACCTTCCGCTGGAGTGACGAGCTTCGCCCGGCGGCCCCTCCTCCGGTCGATCGAGCCAGAACGTCGCCCCAACAGGTCGAGATGCGCCGCGAACTCTCGGTCCCGATTCTCGAAGAGCCCGCCGGGAGGCTCCTCTCTCCACCCCGACCCATTCCCCAAGACGCCACGTGCCTGACGAGACGATGCTTGACCCCATTCAGTGTGGGGAGTAGGATGGCTCGATCCGTCGATCTCCGACCGTCGGGCGGCCGACGACCCCACTCCGGTGTAGGATCGGCTGACGGATGGATGTCGATCTCGTGGGTTTGGTCGATGGACTCGTGGATGATGATGTAGTCGATGGAGATGGAGATGGAGATGGAGATGGCGTAGGAAAAATCGCCGTAGATGTGCAGAGTTCGGTCGATGCTCATGGATACAATGAGAAATAGTCAAACGAAGCCGGCTGCAGCCGGCTAGATTCCTGGAGGCCTCACATGCGTTTGCAACTCCCGCTCTTCAACGTCCGTTTCCGACCTCACCCGAGCCTGCTTGCGCTCGTCGCTCTCGTCTTCGCCGCCAGCCCGGCCTTCGCCGGCGGCTCGCTGGAGGTCGGCACCTGCCAGCGCGACATCACTCCCATCTCGCCCTCGCTCCAGGCGACCTACGAGGCGCGCTTCGGGGTGCCGGGCGTCGTGAACCACACCGACCCGGTCTACATGGCGGGCTTCGGCAACAACCGCCAGGCCACGGGCTACAACGATCGGCTCTGGGCACGCGGCGTCGTGCTCGACCGCAAGGACTCCCGGGTGGCGATCGTCTCAATCGACGTGGTCGGCTACTTCAAGAATGAGATCGACACGATCCGCGCCCTGGTCTCGTCGTCCTCGGAGGTCGACTTCGTTCTCGTCTCGAGCTCGCATCAGCACGAGGGGCCCGACACGATGGGGCTCTGGGGGCCGGACGAGCTCACGACCGGAATCGACTTCGGCTACCTCGATTTCGTCAATGCGACGATCGCCGACTGCATCGACGAGGCCGCCGCGAACCTCGAGAAGGCTCGCATCTACTACGCCACGACAAGCAGTGCTGGACTTTCCCTGGGAATCGACCCCGAAGACGACGGCTACGGAGTGGGAGACGGCAAGGTGCTCGTCAACGACGACTCCCTCGCTCCGGCCACCCAGGGACGCATCGTCGATCCGAACATCACCGTCATGCAGCTGACGAAGCGCAATGGCAAATCGCTCGAGGTGCTCGCGACCCTCGTCAACTTCGCGAGCCACCCGGAGAGCCTGGGCTCGAGCAACACGAACATCACCTCGGACTTCCCGCACTACGTTCGCGAGACCATCGAGGCCGAGTACGGCGGCCTCGCCATCTGGATGTCGGGCGACCTGGGC
The DNA here is from genome assembly GCA_965371385.1 of uncultured Myxococcales bacterium. Taxonomy (GTDB): domain Bacteria; phylum Myxococcota_A; class UBA9160; order UBA9160; family UBA4427; genus CBDUYG01. Next base: position 47,738 of record CBDUYG010000001.1, read on the forward strand.
GTCCTTCAGGGCCCGCTCGACATCGACGTGCTGGATCCGGTCACCAACCAGCCCGCGCCCCGGCGGACGTTCCGCTTCGCAGAGGTTCACGGCAGCCAGGTCGCCGAGCGCGCCATCGAGGCAATGAACGCCGTGCGGCTCAAGAACGGCAAGCCCAGCCCCAGCAACGGCGCCCCCGCCCCCGAGATCTCCCACTCGACCACGGATCCATTGTATATCCGGCTCGACAACCCGTACTTCCGGTTCTTCATCGCCATCGGCGTGATCGACGTGAGGCGCTCGCTCTACACGAACGGGATTCCCGACGACTCCGTCGGCTTCCCCTACCCGCCGCCCTTCCACGAGATCCCCCTGGCGGAGGGCGAGGACCTCCGGACGGAGGTCTCCGCTCTGCGCATCGGCGAGGGCGCGATCGCGGTGGTTCCGACCGAGCTCGATCCGCAGATCGGCTCCACGTACCGCGCAGCGCTCGTGGACGCTACCGGCGCGGAGCACACCATGATCGCCGGCCTCGGCAACGACTCGATCGGCTACCAGGTGGTGGCCTCGAAGTTCGATGACAGCTGCTTCGTCTGCGCGCCCTTCATTCTCGGCGGCGTGACCCAGCTCTGCCCGCTCTTTCCCAACATCGACTGCAACACGGTCTTCCAGAACAACGTGGGGGTGCAGGTCAGCCCGAGCGTGACGGGCGCCTTCGAGCAGGCGGTCGACGGTCTGTGAGAGCTGCCACCGGGTGACGAAGGCCTCCAGGCATTACCGCCGCGGGGCGGCGTTGATGCTCGCCATCAGCCTCGTCTGTGGGCTCGACGGGGGCCTCGACTTGATCGGGAGTGCACCCGCGCATGCGCACGTTGTGTACGGCACGACGACGCTGCGCTTGCTCAGCCTGCAATCCGATCGGGTCGTGCGTGCGCGCATAATCGACGCCGAAAGCGAGATCCTTCTCGCGGATCCCGTCGTGCGCGAGACGATCGTTGTTGCCGAGGTGCTGGAGACGCTGAAGGGGGAGGCCCCGCACGGGCCCCTGCGCTTCGCGCAACACGGCCACGGCACGCCGAAGTACGAGAAGGGTGAGGAAGTCGTGATCTTCCTCCAGCGCATGGAGCGCAACCGCGAGCTTGGGGGTAGCCCGATCGGGGAGCACGTCTCGTGGGTCTCGGTGCAGGAGGCCGCCGCGAAGTTTCCTCTCGACGACGGGTCGCGCGCCGACTTCAGCGCGGCGCTGCGCTCGTACGCGGCGCTCGAGAAGCTCCCACCGGAGCAGCAGCCCGACGTCTTGCGCCGAATCACCGTGGACCTCCTCGCTTCCCCGGATCCCAGGCTCGCCTCGTCGACCATTCGGGACGTGGCTCTGATGGGCGGCGCTGCGATCTTCAGCTCGGAGGACGTCCTCGTCCTCGACCCCCTGCTCGAGACCTCCGACATCTCCATCGGTGTGCGCGTGGGTCTGCTGACGGAGCTCGAGCGGGCCGGGCTCGTCGAAGGTCCGTCTCGCTGGGCCCGGCTCCTGCGTGAAACGAGCGGCCGCGACCGCTTCACCGTCGTGCGCGCGGTGTCCGCACACCCGAGCCCGGCCGTCACCCAGGAGCTGATCGGACTGCTCGCAGACGACGATCCCCTGCTGGTCTCGACTGCCGCAGTGTCGCTGGGTGCGCCGGGAAACGATCCCGCCGTCGCGCCGTTGTCGAAGCTTCTTGCTTCCGACCAGGCACGGGTGCGAATGGCGGCGATTCGGGGGCTCGGACGCATCGCGACACCGAGCGCGCACAAAGCGCTGAAGAAGGCAGCAGCCTCGCACCCCGATCCGGCAACCCGTCGCCGAGCTAGCGCCGAAGTGCAGATCCTCGCCGGGTCGGTGCACCCGTAGAAGCGATCTCACAGACCCAGGACCGAAGGCGCCTGCCTCGCGACGGGAGGAGCTCATGAGATGGCTTCCAGCCCGCATTATTCGTGAAGCTCGTCGCGAGGATGGCGAGAGTGCTGGAGTTTCGGGGCCCTCGGAACGAAGTCGACTGCGGGCCAGCTATGCTGGCCAAGCGCAAGCGACGCTTCGCGTCGCCGCGGAGGCGTACTTTCAGTACGTCGAGGATCGACGCAGTGAGAAGGTCCCGAAAATGCAGTGCTATTGCCGTCCGCAGCAGAGCGCTAACGAATAATGCGGGCTGACATCGCAGCTCGAGCTAGCGCTTCTTCCGCCGCTCCAGAAACGCGCTGACGTATTTGCGGGGCTCGCCGGTGAGCGCGAGGTGAGTGGCCAGCTCCGGCTCACTCACGAAGAGGTCGGCCATTCCCCGCAGCGCGTAGGCGTTCACCAGCTTCTTGGTGATCCGCACGGAGACGGGACCGTTGGCGCCGATCCGGG
>CBDUYG010000002.1:0-29283 GCA_965371385.1 uncultured Myxococcales bacterium
GACACGATAGGCAGCCGTCAGCTTCTCTGCGTCCACCACCGGGTCGTTCTCGACGGAGGCCGTGTAGTAGTGGATCGCGTTGAAGTGGCCGATATCCACGCTGTTCTCGGTGATCTCCTGGGGATGACCCACGAAGTCCAGACGCTGGTGGCGCAAGGGAGTCCAGCCATCCCAGTCCAGGGACTCGAGCCGCCAGGTGGGCTGCTCCCCATCCGGCGCGTAGTAGCCGTAGATGAATCCGTCGATCTCATGGATGGGGTAGAGGGAAAGCCGTGCCTTCGGAGGGGGACGCGTTCCGTAGGCGAGCTTCACGCATTGGCCCTCGCCGTCGAACTCGAAGCCGTGCATGCCACACACGATGTTCTCGCCGCAGACCCGGCCGAGCGACAGATTGGCGCCCATGTGGGGACAGATGGGGTCCGCGAGACACGCTCTACCACTCTGCGTGCGATAGAGGACCATGTCCCGACCGAAATAATGGACCGACACGACCTGCCCCGGCCGAAGCTCGGTCGAGTTGCGGATCGCGAACCAGCCTGCGGGGAATCCCCCGGACGGAAATCGTTCCGGCATGTGCAAGAGCTAGCAGACCGGGAGTGGCGATGCATGAGTGCGATGGATCGGGCCGAAGAGGGTTACTCCGATGGATTTCGGATTCGGCAGGCGGCCGCGCCCCAATCACGTCTCAACCAAGCCACAACCAGGCCGCGACCGCGAATCGACAATCCAGCGGATTCGAGCCGACTCACGAAGGCCCGGCCTTCCTGCCGATCGGTCAGCTCGCCGCGTCCATTCGCGCCAGCAGCTTGTCCCGCTCCTCGATCATGCGCTCTTCGCTGTCCGCTTCGAGATTGAGACGCAGCATGGGTTCCGTATTGGATGAGCGCAGGTTGAACCACCAGTCCGGATAGCGAACGAGCAGACCGTCCATCGTCGAGACCTCCGGCGCCCCCTCATGCTCCCGGCGGATCTCTTCGATCAGGGACTTTGCATCGGCTACCCGGCGATTGATCTCACCGCTGGCCGAGTATCGGCGCAGGGGCGCGACGATCTCCGAGAGGGGCTTCTGCTCGGCCGCCATCACGTCGAGCAGGGCCACGAATGCGGCGGTGCCATCGTCCGCCACCAGGGTCGGTGAGAAACGAAAGTAGATGTGACCCGAGAGCTCTCCTGCGAAGATCGCCCCGCTCTCGCGCATCTGAGCCTTCACGAAGGAGTGCCCGACCCGGCACATCTCGGCCCGGCCTCCGGCCTTCTCTATCTCTTCAGCGACCGCTCGGCTCGAGCGCAGGTCGTAGAGCACGAGTCCCCCAGGAGACTTCTTCAGCTGGTAGCGAGCGATGATCGCCGTCATCAGATCGGCGCCGATCGGCTCTCCCTTCTCGTCGACGAAGATCGCGCGATCGCCGTCTCCATCGAAGGCCACACCAAAGTGCGCGTCGGTTCGGCGTACGGCCTCGCTGACGTCCGCGAGGTTCTCGACCTTGAGCGGATCGGCCTCGTGATTGGGGAAGGTGCCGTCCGGCTCGAAGTAGAGGCGCTCCACCTCGAGGGGCAGACGCTCGAGCAGGGGGCTCAGTGCAACCCCCGCCATTCCATTCCCGCAGTCGATCGCGACTCGAAGCTCGGGGCAGCCGCCGCCGACCGAGAGCACGTTCTCGATGTAGCCCTGGACGACATCGACCTCGCGCACTTCGCCCGGCTTCGCGCTCACGGGCGCCTCCGCGCGCTCCTGGGCCAGGCGCTTGATCTCGGCCAGTCCGCTCGCCTCACCGACCGGAATCGCGTTCTCGCGACACACCTTGAAGCCGTTGTACTGAGCCGGATTGTGGGAAGCCGTCACCATCACTCCACCCGTGGCGTCGAGGTCGTCGACCGCGAAGTAGAGCATCGGGGTCGAAATGAGCCCCAGGTCGATCACGTCCATGCCCTCGTCCTTGATTCCGCGAATCAACGCAGAGGCGATTGCCGGGGAGTGCGGGCGGGCATCGCGTCCCACCGCCAGGCTTCCCCGGCTGCCCAGGAAGTGCGCCGCACCTCGGCCGACGCGGTAGGCCACGTCCTCGTTCAGCTGATCGGGCACGGTGCCGCGAACGTCGTAGGCCTTGAAGATTTCGTCCATCACGGTCTCATTCCCCTCTTCTCGCGTTTCTGGCGGCTCCTGCTGCGGCTCACGAGGCCTCCGCTCCTCGTTCGGCGGGCTGACGCTTGACCTCGGGGCGCACGAGCGGCACAGTTTCGACTCAATCCGCAGGCCGCTGGGGCTGCGAGAGGGAGTGTCTGTCCATGTTTGGCCTGGGTCCGTTGGAGCTCGGAATCATCCTTGCGATCGTGATCGTCCTGTTCGGCGCAAAACGCCTTCCCGAACTCGGATCCGGAATCGGCAAGGCGATCAAGAACTTCAAGTCGGGGATGACCGAAAAGGAAGAAATCGACGTCACCGCCGAGAAGGAGCAGGTTACCGAGCCCAAGTCGGAATCGTAAGCTCCACCGGCGCGTTCTGCTCGAGATTCCGCTGTCCCCCGGTCGCGGTGGACGATCGCGGTAGATCGCGGCGGTAGATCGCAGAGGTAGATCGCGATGGTCGATTGCGGTGGTAACTCGAGGAGGTCGATCGAGGCGGTAGATCGTCGCGCCGGGTGAAGGTTACCCCGAGCCGGGGCGCGCGGTGCCTACTCTCTCGGCCCCCGCCCCACCTCGATCCCAGGAACCGCGACTGACGGCCGGCCCGGCGGCGCCCCTCCGAGCGTCCCCACCACCACGGCCCTGGCGTTGGGCTCTGCAGCGACGATCCGCAGCTCGAAGTGAGTGGCCTCATCGGGCAGAGCCCGGAAGACCGCCATGAAGGGAACCTTCGTGTTCGGCGTGATTGGGCTCCATGAAAGGGATCGGGAGGCCTTCTGCTCCGCGAGTTCCAGCTCCGTGACGGAGATCTCCCTCAAGTCAGCGAGGCTGAGATCGCGCCCTGCACGAGCGGGGGGATGGTCCAGGGGCTGCCCCGCCGCATCGAGGAGTACCACCTCGATCTGCAGGCCCGGCGCGGCCGGCGACACTCCGGGGTTGTCGATGTGCCCGGTCACGGCAAAGACGGTTCCCAGTCGAGCCGTGTCGAGCCAGCTGCCGGTGATCTCGGCGGCGCGCATTCCACCCACTGCAACGAAGCTCGGCGGATGAATCCCGCCATCCCAGGAAAAGAGAATTCCCTGGACGATGCCGACGATCCCGAGGCCGAGAGCCGCGACCCATCCAATCACGGACGCGACACGTGCGGCAGTACCACCCGACTCGGAGGCCTGGGACGCCAGCATCGCGGCCTCCGCTTCACCGGTCGCCGCTCCGAAGTCGACGTCGCCTCGGACCGTGGGCGACGCCATTGGCGTCGCTTCAGCGGCGCTGACGGCTTGATCCATGGTCGAACCGATTTCTCCGCCGGGATCGCCGTCGGAGAAGAAGTCCCAGCTCTCGGGATCATCCTGATCCGCCTCGGCCACCGGCTGCGGGGGCGAGGGCTGATGCTCGTCGAGCTCCATCAGCGTGGAGAAGTCATCCATCGATCCGAAGTCGTCGTCCCGGCGCTCGCCGCCGAAGCCGGGCGCCGGCCCCTCCTCGCCCGCCGGCTGAGGTACTGGCTGAGGCTCGGTCTGGGCGGCAGGCTGGGGAGGGGCCTGCAGCGCCGACGCCTCCAGGCTCGGCGCAGTGGACGGCTCGAAACCGAGGTCTGGAAGCGGCTCATCCCGAACTGCCTGGTCCGGGTCGCTGATGGTGCTCGGGCCCATACTCGGATCCTCGAGCTCGATCGAGCCGGGGCCATTCGCATCGGCCTCATGCGGCGAGCCCTCCTCCAGCTCCAGGGAACTCGCGTCGAATGAATCCCCGAAATCCTCGCCCGTCTCGGCAGAAAGGTCATCCGGCTCCTCGTCCTCCGAGGGGGGATCCTCGTTGAATTGCCAGTCGTCCTCCTCTTCATCGATGTCATCGAATCCATCGATCTCGATTCGGGGAGCGGGAGGCGTGGAGGGCTCAGGCGCCGGATCCGCTGCCGACTCGAACGAAGCTCCCGGATCCTGGATGGGCATGTCCTGGGTCACTTCCGGGGCCCGTTGTGCGCCCTCATTCTCGACCTGGTCGCCGGCAATGGCGTCGACGACTTCGGCCGGGCTCGCGTCGGGATTGTGAAGAAAGAAGGCGTGCTTGCAGCGAGCGCAGCGCACCCGGATCCCCGAATCGGGAATCCGCGACGGGTCGAGGCGGAACCGGGTCCCGCACTTACCACATTCAACGACCAAGCTGATCTCCCGGGCGCGCACGCAGCTCGGCGACGCGCCTGTGCTAGCCTGCCTTTCTCATCGAGACCCCTGCGCGACGGCGACCTGTGCCATGTCCCGGGGCCGGGGTGATGATTCGGCGGGCCGCAGCCCAAAACTGTTGCTCCACTCGGCTGTTTCGGAATCGCCCGCATATCCCTTGAGCGCCACGTTGCGGGAAGCTGATCCACACCGTGTAGGGGGATCGGGTGGTTGTCGCGTGGTTCGAGTCGGATCGGATTGTGATCGCTCCAGACACGCTGACACTTCGCGCCCGATGGAAGTCGTGAACTTCCACTCGAAAGCTCCGGAAAGGAATCGAATGACGGGTGGAATCCAGCGTTCGCTCCTGGATCGCCGGCTCGTGATCGTCACGGGCAAGGGAGGGACCGGAAAGACGACGGTCGCGGCGGCCCTGGCTCTCGCGGGAGCCGACGCGGGCCAGCGCGTCGCCCTGATCGAGCTGGGGCGCGACGAACACCTCCACGAGCTGCTGGCACCAGGCTCGAGTCCCGTCGGCGGACGGGATGGACGCGAGCTGCTCCCCGGCCTGACCCTGATCCACATCGAGCCCTTCGACGCCCTGGCCGAATACCTGCAGCTCAAGATCGGGATTCGCGCCCTGGTCGATGTGGGCGTCAGGAACCGCGCATTTCGCCAGCTTCTGGCGGGCGCGCCCGGCTGGCGTGAGCTCGTGATCCTGGGGAAGATCTGGTACCTCGAGCAGCTGAAGGGCCAGGACCGCAAGCCCCTCTACGACCTCATCGTGGTGGACGCCCCCGCTAGCGGCCACGGCCTCACCCTTCTCGACGTCCCCCGCATCACGCAGTCGGCGATCAAGTCGGGCCCCCTGCGGCGCAATGCCATGAATGTGGAGATGCTGATCCAGGACAAAAAGCGGACGCTGCTGCTTCCCGTCTCCCTGGCCGAGGATCTGCCCACCCGGGAGACCCAGGAGCTGGTGGATCGGGTGCGCAACTCGATCCACATTCCGGTGGATCGAGTGATCGTCAACAATGTCGTCGAGAACCCGTATCCCGCCGGACTCGAAGATCTTGCGGAGCGCCTCGATGCCGTCGCGGAGTCCCAGGAGGCCGTCGGCCTCGCCTCGGAGGCGGCACCTCCCTCGACCGCAGCTCTCTCCTCCTCCGCGGCACCGCCCTCCGCTGCGGCATCCACCTCCGCCGCGGCGCTCCCCTCCGCTGAAGTGCTCGCCTGGTGCTGCCGTGCCCGTCGGGCCCGATTCGAGCTCAACGATCGATACGTGTCGGAGATCGCCCAGAGCGTGCGAGCACCCGTGATCACCCTTCCCCAGCTCTCCCGGGGCATTCGCAACCTCGATGATCTGCGTGAGCTCGGCGCGCGCATGCTCGAACCCCAGGGAGAAGCCGCACCTCTGGCCGCCGTGAGCCACGAGGGCAAGACGTGAGCCGGGAAGTGCGCCCCATCGAGCTACTCGGCCAGCGCAAGATCGTCGTCTGCGTCGGCACTGGCGGGGTAGGTAAAACGACCATCGCTGCGACCCTGGGCCTCGAGGCCGCGCGGGCCGGCCAGAGCGTCCTGGTGCTCACGATCGATCCGGCGCGCAGGCTGGCCAACGCGCTCGGCCTGCGGGATCTCGACGACGAGCCCCAACGAGTCGCCGCCGAGCACCTGGGAGAAGCCTCGAGCGGGGGGCAGCTCTTCGCGATGATGCTCGATACGAAGCACACCTTCGACGGGTTGATCGCCCGCTTTGCCGCGTCGGAGGAGGCGCGGAACCAGATCCTGCAGAACCCCATCTACGAGCACCTCTCGAATGCCCTGGCAGGGAGCGGAGAGTACGCAGCGATGGAGAAGGTGCTCGAGCTCTTCGAGCGCGACGAATTCGACCTGATCGTCGTGGACACTCCGCCGGCCCAACACGCCCTCGACTTCCTCGACGCCCCTGTGCGTATGGCAGAGTTTTTCGAGAGCCGGCTGGTGCAGCTCCTCGTCCATCCCGCGATGGCGGCCGGCCGATGGGGATTCAAGATCTTCCAGCGACCGATCCACAGCGCTCTTCAGCTGCTCGAAAAGGTGACGGGGATCGAATTCCTGGAGGATCTCTCGGAGTTCCTGCTCGCGATCGAGAGCATGTCTTCGGGCTTCGTCGAGCGCTCGGCGCGCATCCGCGAAACGCTCCTCGGCCCCGAAACAGCGTTCCTCCTCATCTCCGGCCCAGGCCGCCAGTCCGTCCGAAGCACGCGGCTCTTCCTCGAGCACCTCGTGCGACTCGATGCCTCACCCTCCGGCGTCATCATCAATCGGATGCATCGCTGGCCCGGGGGCGGTCCGCCACCGGCCTGGCTGATCTCGGACTCCGTTTCGCCCGAAAACGAAGAGCTCTCGGATCACCGGGAGATCCTGGCCACCGCGCTCACGCGAGCCGATGAAGAGATCGAGGCGGGCCGGCGCGCCGTGGAGGCCGCCCTGGAAGCCGCTCGGCAGTACGCCGCCCAGGTAAGGCAGGATTCCGAGAGCACGGGGCTCCTGCGCGATGAGGCGGATCGCCTCGGCGCCTTCTTCCGGGCGATTCCCGAGCTCTCCGGTGACGTGCACGACCTCGATGGCCTCGATCACATCGCAGACGAACTCTTTCGCCCGAGCGAGCTTGCGACAAGCTGGAAGACCGCATTCAATCTAGGATGAGACCGGTGTTTCTCCCCTCCGCCGGAAGCCAGAGCAGGAGTCCGCATGATCGCCGGAGCACCCTCATACCATCCCAATCGCTCCCAGACCCGGGATGAGCACCGAGCCCCGGCTGCGAACGCCGGAACCGCCGAAGCCAGGACCGCCGATCCGAAGTCGGTCGCAGAGGCCCTGGACCGAGCTCGCCGGCACACTCGCCAGGCCCTCGCCGAAAGCGTCGCTGCCGCGCGGGCGCTACTCGACGCGGCCAGCATCGGACTCAGCGGAGCGCCGGCCAGCACCCACCGCACTCTCGCAGATCTCGCCCGCGCCCTCGACCAGGCGTCGGCCGCTCTCGCGCGGGAAGATGGCCCCTTCAGTCCACTCGCCATTCAGGTCGTGCTCGACGCCCTCGACGGCGAGATCGAGCGCTGGGAGAAACGCTCGCAGCACGACGACGATGCGCGCGCGGTGCTGCGCGCATTTCTCGGGCTACGCGAGATCCTCTGGGAGCTCGGATTGCGACCTCGGCTGCGGACCGATCCTGACCCGAGCCCGGGCTCGGCACGCGCCCCCCAGGCCAGCGACCGAGCGCCGAAGCGCAGCGGGCGTTCGGCGAGTCGCGTGCAGCGTGTGACGATCGAGGGCTGACGGCGTATCCGGGCGCGTGCTAGCGTGCCAGTCGATTCGCTCGAATTGACTGGGTCTACTTGTCCGACTCCATCCAGGTCGATCCCATGGCCCGAATCGCTCGATTCTTCGCTCAACCTTTCGCTCGATTCGTCGCTCGATTCATCGCTCGACCTGTTTGCTCGACTCACTGCCCGAATCCTCGAACGACGACAGCGTCCCCCATTCCCGGATGGATACCCCGATGCCGATTCTGATCAAGCGCTACGCAAATCGAAAGCTCTACGACACGCAAGCCAGTCGTTACATCACGCTCAAGGGCATCGCCGCACTGCTCGATCGCGGGGAAGAAGTGCAGGTGATCGACAACGAGACCGGCGAGGACATCACGTCGGTCGCGCTCTCCCAGATCCTGGTGGACGCGAAGCGATCCAATCGAAAGGCGCCGACGAGCCTCCTCTCCCAGATCATGGAGCGCGGCGGTGACGCTCTGTACGACGCCATCAAGAAGAGCGTCGACGACGCGAGCGGTGGTCTGGACGAGATCCAGGACCGCATCCGGCGCATCATCCAGAGCGGCGAGCACGCCTCCGGCCAGGGCTCCGCCGAAGGCGGCGATCGCGAAGCCCAATCGAGCGCCTCCGAGCGCCGCGCCTTCAAGAACTGGATCGCCTTCGCAGCTCCGGACTTCGATTCGGCGATCCAGAACTCGGTCGAGCGCGTCTTCAAGGTGCTCGACCTTCCCCGGCGCAAGGACATCGACGAGTTGAACCACAACCTCGAGCGAGTCGTCGGAATCGTCGAGAGGCTCGAACGAGAGCTCGCCGAGCGCCCGCCTCCCGCCCCGGAGTCGAGTGCGGGCAGGACCGACGCACCCACCGCCGGCGAGCCCGATTCAGACCGCGATTCACCTCACGATTCACCTCACGATTCACCTCACGAGGGCTGAGGCGCTCGAAGCACCGACACACCGGGGAAACCGGTCGGCCACGTAACCCGCGCGTCACGGGCAGCTCGTTCGCCCGGCCGTCGCGACTCCGATACCTTCGGGCACGATGGAGACCGCGCGTCGCATCCACGTGATCGAAGATCCGCGCTTCATGGATCATGCCGCACCCCAGGGCCACCCGGAGCGCGAGGAGCGCCTGATCGCCGTCAGTCAGGCGCTGAAGGAGTTCGAGACGGCCAACCCCGGGAGCCTCGAGCGCATCGACCCGCGCGCGGCCACGGACGAAGAGATCCTGAGGGTCCACAGTCGTGGTCATCTCGACCTGCTCCAAGAAGCGACCCAGCGAGCCCCGATCAACCTCGACCCCGATACCTATCTATCGCCCCAGAGCTTCCCGGTCGCTCGTCTGGCCGCGGGCAGCTGCATCGATCTCGCCCTGCGAGTGGCCGACGGCAGCGCCTCCTGCGGCTTTGCGGCTCTGCGCCCGCCGGGCCATCACGCCGAGGCCACCCGGGCGATGGGCTTCTGCCTCCTCAACAGCGTCGCGATCGCGGCGCGGGCACTGCAGGTCGAGGCGGGCATCGACAAGCTGATGATCCTCGATTGGGACGTCCACCACGGCAACGGCACCCAGCACTCCTTCGAAGCCGACCCCTCGATCCTCTACGTCTCGACCCACCAGTTCCCCTTCTACCCCGGAACCGGGGCGGCGGGAGAAGCGGGCCAGGACAAGGGAAGAGGAGCCACCCTCAACATCCCGCTGCCGGCGGGCTGCGGCGATTTCGACTATGTGGGTGTTTTCGCACACATTCTTGTGCCGGTGGTCGAGAAGTTCGCGCCTGAGATGATCCTGGTCTCTTGTGGGTTCGATGCCCACGAGAGCGACCCTCTCGCCTCGATGCGACTGACCGGCGCCGGCTACCTCGCCATGACGCGGGTGGTGCGGGAGCTGGCGGATCGGCTCTGCGGGGGACGAATCGCCTTCGTTCTCGAGGGCGGATACGCCGCGGAGGGCCTGATCGAGGGCACGACGGCGGTCTTGAGTGGGTTGCGCGAAGCAAGCAGCCAACCGCTCTCGTCTCGTCCGCGGGTCGAGCCGGGCAGCAACCTCTCTCGGGTGGTTTCCGAGGTTGCGGCGGTCCATGGCTCCACCTACCGCAACATTTCCACCTCCTGATTATCCCATTTGAAGCGGGTCACCAGCGAGGCCACCCAGGTCGCGGCAATGGACCCGTCCTTTTTTTTCCAGATGTGGGAAATTGTGGGTTCAGGGGGTGTCAAAGTGGGATCAAGTACCATAAGGTGACGGTCGTGGCCCATGAGAGACCCATCAGTAGGGCAGGCGTCAGTAGGGCAGGCGTCAGAAGGGCAAGCGTGAGTAGGGCGGACGTGATCAGGGCAAGCGTGGCGAGTCGGACATCCCAGGGAGCTCAATCCAGATGTTCCGAGGCCGGCACGAACACACGATCGACAAAAAGGGGCGGCTGAGTATTCCAGCGGGATTCAGGACCGAGCTTCAGATCCGCGGATCGAGGCCACCGATTCTGACCAACTACAAGAACCATCTCGCGCTCTACGCCCGTGAGGACTGGGAAGTGATCGAGCAAGACCTGCTGGCCAAATCGCAAATGCGACCCGACGTACGAAAGTACGCCCGCTTCGTGGTCGGTGGCGCGATGGAGTGCCCGGTCGACAACCAGGGACGAATCCTCGTGCCGCCGCAGCTCCGGCAGCACGCAAAGCTCAAGAGCAAGGTGATGATCACCGGCGTACTCGACAAGATCGAGATCTGGGACTCCAAGCTCTTCGAAGATGATCAGCTCGAGATCATGGACAACATGGAAGAGATCGAGCTTTCGGTGGACGCGAGTTCAGCGAACTAGCGAGCATTACTCGGGGGACGGAAGAGAGGGAAATCGTTCTTCCAATAGAGAGGCTGGGGTGTCCCGGAGACACCTATGGCAACAGGACGCGGTTACTGGGGGGTACGCGTCATGTTGTTGATCTCCGGGGCCCCCAGCATCTCTCTACTTCGAGCAAGTTGCAGCGCCGGCAACTCCCAGGGCCCTGCTCGAGGGATCGGATCCAATCTGCCAGTGGAGGCGGGAGGCGCGTGGCTCTCGTGACGACGAACTTCGAACACCGCCCCGTTCTCCTCTCCGAAAGCGTTGCCCACCTGAACCTCGCACCCGGCGCCACCGTCATCGATGGAACCCTGGGCGGCGGCGGGCACGGGGCAGCCATCCTCGAGGCGACCTCTCCGGACGGGATCCTGATCGGTCTCGACCTCGACCCCGACGCCCTCGAGGCCGCCGGGCTGCGTCTGGCCCGGTACGGAGAGCGTGTTCATCGCGTTCGCTCCTCCTTCCGCCATCTCGACCGGGTGATCCACGACCTCGGCATCCGCGAAGTGGACGGCGTGCTGCTCGACCTCGGCGTCAGCTCCCACCAGCTCGATACTCCCCAGCGCGGCTTTCGCTTCGCCGAGGCCGAGAGCAATCCGGCGGACCTCGACATGCGCATGGGCCCCGATGTGCCCGAGACGGCCGCCGAGCTGCTGCGCAACGCCTCGGCGGCCCAGCTCCAGGAGTGGTTCCAGAATTATGGCGAGCTGCCCGGCTCGAAGCGGCTCGCCGCCGCCATCGTGGAGACACGCAAGCACGAGAGCCTCGAATCGACCGCAGATCTGCTGCGGGTGATTCGGAGCGCTGGAATCGGCCGCGGGCGCAAACACAACCCTGCCACCCTGGTGTTCCAGGCCCTCCGGATCGCCGTAAACGACGAGCTCGCCGCGCTGAGTGATGGGCTCGACGCCGCGATCCAAGTATTGCGGCCGGGAGGCCGCCTGGTCGTGATCGCCTATCACTCCCTCGAAGACCGCATCGTCAAACATCGCATGCGCGAGGAGGCGCGAGGCTGCGTCTGTCCGCCCCGGGTCCCCGTCTGCGTCTGCGATCACTCCCCCACCCTGCGCCTGATCACTCGCCGCCCGATCCGGCCGAGCGACGAGGAGGTTCGCACGAATCCCAGAGCCCGCAGCGGCCTGCTGCGGGTCGCCGAGCGATTGGGAGACGCCGCATGAGCTCACGTCTTCGTCGGCGAGCTGCCAGCGCCTCTTCGGAGAGATTCGACCGTCTGCTCGATGCCGTCGGCATCGTACCGGCATTCGATTCGAACTCGCGCCGCACCAGCCCCAAGCTCGTGGACATCGACATGGCGCCGCAGCTACGAGTCGCGCGCGGTTCGATCTGGATTCCCCTGCTCATGACTTCGATCCTCGCCGCCCTGCTCCTGGTCGCCCTGCGCGACGAGGTGACCGACATGAGCTACGAGCTCGCCGAGGCGGGAGCGCTCGAGCGCGAACTGCTCGAGCAGAAGCGGGCTCTCACCGTCGAGATGAGACGACTCAGGGATCCGGCGCGCCTCGTCGAGCAGGCCGAAATCCTCGGCTTTCGGCGCCCCGAACGCGTGATCGACCTCCGCTCCAGCTCGACACCTGAGGTCGCCGCAGGCCCAGCGAATGCCGGAGCCCGGCCATGAGGGCGGCGGACCTCAACCACGCCTCCCGCCGCATCGCCCTGCTGCGAGTCCTGCTGCTCTTCTTCTTCGTCGTGCTCGCCGCCCGCGCGGCCCACCTGACCGTCGTCGGTCAGGGCAAAGGCGGGCAGCGCGTCGAAAACCAGATCCACACCACGGTGGTACTGCCCGCGACCCGCGGCATGATCGTCGATCGAAACGGCGCCGAGCTGGCGGTGACACTGCACTCCCCCTCGATCTACGTGATGCCCAAGGAAATTCGAGGCGACCGCGCCTCTCTCGTCGCCCTGGCGCGCGAGCTCGGAGTCGAGACCCCGGACCTGGCCAACCGCTTGAAGGGACGAGCGCACTTCACCTTCGTGGCGAGGTGGGCCGCCGAGGACGTGGCGGAGCGGGTCCAGGCCCTCAAGCTTCCCGGGGTCGGTATCGTTCGTGAGCCGCGCCGTGCCTACCCCGCCAATGTGCTGGCAGCCTCGCTACTCGGCTTCGCGAACATCGACGGCGAAGGCGTGCGGGGAATCGAGCAGCAGGAAGACGAGTGGCTCAAGGGCAGCCGCATACGGGTTCCGGTCGAGCGCGACGCGCGTGGGCGTCTGCTCTCACGCCGGGTGATCATGCCCCGGGACGCCGCCGGCGGTGACGTCGCGCTCACGATCGACGCCTCGATGCAGGCCGAGGCCGAGGCCGCCCTGCGCGATGCCATCGAGCGCAGCGGTGCCGAGGGAGGAACGGTCATCACGATGGATCCGCACAGCGGCGAGATCCTCGCCCTCGCCGAGGCTCCGGGCTTCAATCCCAACGACTTTCGCCACGTCGACTATCGCGATACCCGCTCTCCCGCGTTCCTCGATGCAGTCGAGCCCGGCTCGACCTTCAAGGCTTTCGTGGTCGCGACGGCTCTCAACGAGGGCGTCATCCAGCCCGGGCAGGTCTTCGACACCGGAGACGGGACGATCTCGCTGCCGGGCAAGTTGATTCGCGATCACCATCCCCATGGCGTCCTCGACCCGGCGGGTGTGCTGCGTGTCTCGAGCAATGTCGGCATCGTACAGATCGCTCAGCTGCTGGGCCCCCAGCGTTACTTCGACTCCCTGCGCCGCTTCGGTTTCGGCCTCTCGACAGGCAGCGGCTTTCCGATGGAATCCGCGGGACTGCTGCGCCCCTGGCAGAGCTGGAAGCCCATCGATCACGCAACGGTCGCCTTCGGACAGGGTGTGAGCGTCACGACCCTGCAGCTCGCCAGCGCGATGTCGGTGCTCGCGGGCGGCGGCGTCTGGCGCCAGCCTCGAATCGTCGCAGCCCGTCGCAGCCCGACCGGGCGTTGGCAGCGCACCCGACTCGCGCATCAGCACCCGGTGATCAGCGCGAAGAGCGCGCTGACGGTCCTTCGCATGCTCGAGGGCGTGGTGAGCTCGACCGGCACCGGTCGCAAGGCAGGACTCGAGGGTCTGCGAGTCTCCGGCAAGACGGGAACGGCCCAGAAGTTCGACCACGAGCAGAATCGCTACTCGAAGAGTCGCTACATCGCCTGGTTCATGGGCGCGGTGCCGGCGGATGACCCTCGCATCGTCGTCGTCGCCCAACTCGATGAGCCCAAGGGTCCCGCCCATGGCGGGGGCGACGTCGCAGCTCCCCTCTTCGCTCGCGTGGCCGCAAGTCAGCTCGCTCACCTCGGCATCATCACCCAACCGAAACCGATTCCGGCCGCGCCTCGCCCGACGCTCCTCGCGGCCGGCAAGAGCAAGCCTGAAGACCCGAAGCCCACTCTCCTGCCGGCGGTTTCAACGTCCGCCGCAGCCAATCCCAAGGGCCCGCGCCCGTCGCGCCGAGTCGCCGCCAGGCCCGTGACGGGATCCGCGCCGCAGTCGACCCTCGTGGCCTCGCGGAAGCTCGAACCGAGCTCGAGCTCTGCGAGTCTGATGCAGACCAAGCCTTCCATGCCTCGAGCGGTCATCGCCGCACGAGCGGCAGACGGCGCCCTGTCGCGCGGACCCGTCCGAGCCGGCACGGAATCCAGAGTTCCCAGCACCAGTACACCCGCCGGTATTCCCGACGCCGGGAAGGCCGAGCGCCCGGTCATGATGCCCGACTTTCGAGGCGAGACCGTCGACTCGGCGCGCGCGCTGGCGGCGCGCGATTCCCTCGACATCGAGGTCACTGGCCGGGGCCTGGCAATCCGCCAGGAGCCGAGCCCGGGTACGGTCGTCGTCGGCAGCCGGCGACGAGTTCGCGTCTACTTCAGCTACGACCACAACGGCAGCGGGGAGGGTTGATTGCGTCTATCCGCCATTCTCGAGTCGCTCCCCGGCGAGCATCCAAGCTCCGAAATGTTGATCCGCGAATACGGAGAGGATCCCATCGTGCGCGGCATCACCTACGACTCGCGCAAGGTCTCGCCCGGAGATATCTTCATTGCCCTGCGCGGAGCGGTCAGTGACGGGCACGACTACGTCGACAAGGCAATCGACCTGGGTGCAGTCGCCCTGCTGGTCGAGGCGATGCCATCGGTAGCGGTCACGCACGGCGTCCCCGTGATCGTGACCGATGACTCCCGGCGCGCAATGGCTCCCCTCGCGGCCAGCTTCTTCGGGCATCCGTCGCGTGAGCTCAGCATGGTGGGCATCACCGGAACCAACGGAAAGACGAGCACGAGCTATCTCGTCGAGTCGATCCTGAAGCGCGCGGGACGCCGAACCGGGCTGATCGGCACCGTCGAGGTCCGCTACGCGGGTGAGGTCCAGACCGCGACCAACACGACTCCCGAGAGCCTCGACCTGCAGCAGACCCTGCGAAACATGTGCACCCACAACGTCGAGACCGTCGTGATGGAGGTGTCTTCGCATGGCCTCGAGCTCGGCCGGGTTCACGACTGCGAATTCGCGGTCGTGGCGCTGACGAACATCACCCAGGACCACCTCGACTTTCACGGCGACATGGATTCCTACATCGCCTCGAAGAGCCTGCTCTTTCGCGACCACCTCTCGGACCAGGGCAGCGCCGTCGTCAACCTCGACGATCCGTCGAGCGCCCGCTTCGTCGCCGCCGCGCACGAGCGAGGCGCACGTGTGATCGGCGTAACGCGCAGCGACATGGGCGATGCCGACGTACGACTCCTGGGCGCCGAAATCGGGATCTCGGGGAGCCGGGTTCGGCTCGCCCTGCCGAGCGGGCCGCTGGAGCTGGAGCTGCCGCTCGTGGGAGACTTCAACCTGGAGAACCTGCTCGTGGCATGCGGAATCGCATTGGGGCTCGGAATCGAGCCGCGCTTCATCGCCGAAGGCGCCACCGACTGTCCCCAGGTTCCGGGGCGGATGGAAGTGATCCGAGACGAAGATGCCGAAGACGGTGCCTCGCCCACCATCTTCGTCGACTATGCCCATACTCCGGACGCAGTGGAGAAGCTCCTGAGCGCCGTTCGCCCGCTCTGCCGCGGCCGGCTGCTCAGCGTCTTCGGCTGTGGCGGCGATCGTGACCGTGCGAAGCGCCCGATGATGGCCGAGGCCGTGGCCCGCCTCAGTGACCGCGCCATCGCGACCAGCGACAATCCGCGGACGGAGGATCCGGACGCGATCCTGCGCGATATCGAAGCGGGCCTCGGCGGCCTCAGCGCAGTCGACCCCGCGAACCTCGATGCGAGCGACTCGGCCTACAGCCTGATCCCCGACCGGCGCGAAGCGATCCAGCACGCCATCGCGATTGCGCGTCCCGAGGACAGCGTCGTGCTCGCCGGCAAGGGACACGAGGACTACCAGATCCTGGGAAGCGAGAAGTTCCCCTTCGACGATCGTGAGGAAGCACGGCGAGCTCTGCGCATGAGGAGGGCCGAATGAGCGAGGCATTCAGCGCTGCCGAGGTCGCCGAGTGGTGCGGCGGCGTGCTCGTGCAAGGGGAAGCCCACGCGCGTTTCGAGGGGATCTCGATCGATACTCGCAAGCTGGCGAAAGCAGACCTCTTCGTCGCCATCCGGGGCCCGAACCATGACTCCCACGACTATCTCGGCCAGGCGATCGCGGCCGGGATCGGCGGTCTACTCATCGACTCCCGGCGTCGGGACCGTGTGCCCGAGGACGCCGTCCTGCCGGTGATCTCCGTCCCCGACTCGACCCGGGGCCTCGGCGATCTCGCCGCGGGTCACCGTTCCCGTTTCCACGGGCCGGTCGTCGCTCTCACGGGAAGCAGCGGCAAGACGACGACGAAGGAGATGTGCGCTTCGGTGCTCGGTGTCTCGCGTCCCTGCCTGAAGACCGAAGGCAACCTCAACAACGAGTTCGGCCTGCCGCTCACGCTGATGCGGCGCGAGCCCGAGCACGCGGTCCTCGTCGTCGAGCTCGGCATGAATCACCGGGGCGAGATCGCGCGTCTGGCCGAGATCGCCCAGCCGAACGTCGCCGTGATCACGAACATCGGCACCGCCCACATCGAGTTCCTCGGCAGCATCGAGGAGATCGCCGCCGAGAAGGGCGACCTCTTCGCCGCAATCGGGCAGGACGGCTTCGCGGTGGCGAATTGGGACGACCCCAACGTCGCAGCCCAGTCCGAGCGCTGCCCGGGCAGCGTGCTGCGCTACGGCGTTGCCGCCCCGGCCCAGGTTCGGGCGGAGAAGGTCCGTTTCGTGGACGAAGGCGCCTTCGAGTTCGAGCTGATCCTGCCCGAGGCATCGACGCCCGTTCGAGTCGAGGGTCTCGGCGAGACCACCATCATCAACGCTCTCGCCGCGGCCGCAGTGGGAGTCGCCTGCGGCTCCAGCGCCGATGAGATCCGCACAGGCCTCGAACGCTATAGCCCGATCGCCGGACGCATGACCCGCCACAGCCTGGCTCGCGGCATCACCTTGATCGACGACAGCTACAACGCGAATCCCCAGTCGATGGGGGCCGCTCTCGAGTCGCTCTCCCGCCTCAAGGGCAAGGCCCGCGGCATCGCGGTGCTCGGTGCCATGGGCGAGCTGGGCGACGAGGCGGAGGCCGCGCACGCCGCGGCCGGACGGAAGGCCGCGGAGCTGGGGATCGATGATCTCGTCGTGGTCGGCGAGGCCGCGCGGTCGATCGTCGCGGGAGCCGCCCGGGTGGCCTCGGATCCCGATCGCATACATCACTTCGAGGGCCACGGCGACGCCGCCGAGTTCCTCCGGGAGATCATGGAGCCCGGCTCCTGGATCCTCGTCAAAGGGTCGAGGGCCGCACGCATGGAGCGCATCGTCGAAGCCCTTTCGGATGGAGACTCGAACTAATGCTCTATCACCTGCTCTATCCGCTTGCGGATCAATTCGGCGCCTTCAACGTCGTGCGCTACATCACCTTCCGTACCGCGGCCGGAACGCTGACGGCCCTCTTCATCTCCTTCGCGCTCGGGCCCTGGCTGATCCGGCGCCTCGCCGCCCTGCGCGTCGGTCAGCCGATCCGCGAGATCGGCCCCGATCACCAGAGCAAAGCGGGCACTCCGACGATGGGAGGCCTGCTGATCCTCGCGTCCCTGCTCATCTCGGTCCTGCTCTGGAGCGAGCTCGACAACCGCCTCGTATGGATCGTGGTCGGGCTGACGGTCGGCTACGGCATTCTGGGCTTCATCGACGATTACAAGAAGGTCACCCACGGCAGCAGCGCCGGAATCTCCGCGCGCATGAAGCTGTTCTGGCAGGTGCTGCTGGCCCTCGGCGTGGCGGTGGCGATCTATACCGACCCCTCCTTCGACAAGGAGATCGCGGTCCCCTTCTTCAAGGACTTCACGCCGAATCTCGGGATCTTCTACATCCCCCTGGCCGCCTTCATCATCGTCGCCGCGAGCAATGGCGTGAACCTGACCGACGGACTCGACGGCCTCGCGATCGGTCCCGTGATGATCTCGGCCGCGACCTTCCTCATCCTCGCGTATGCGGCCGGGCACGTTGGGATCGCCGACTACCTCCAGATCAAATACGTCCCCGGCTCGGGCCAGCTGGCGATCTTCTGTGGCGCCATCATCGGCGGGGGGCTGGGCTTCCTCTGGTTCAACGCATCGCCGGCCGAGCTCTTCATGGGTGACGTCGGCTCCCTCGCGCTGGGAGGCGCGCTGGGAACCATCGCAGTGCTGATCCGCCAGGAGATCCTACTCGCGGTCGTGGGCGGCATCTTCGTGGTCGAAACGGTCTCGGTCATCATCCAGGTCGCGTCCTTCAAGCTGACGGGCAAGCGCGTCTTCCTGATGGCGCCCATTCATCACCACTTCGAGCAGCTCGGCTGGGCCGAGCAGAAGATCGTGGTTCGCTTCTGGATCGTCTCCATCATCCTCGGCCTCGTTGCCCTTTCCTCGCTCAAGCTGCGTTGAGGAAGGAGCCGGCGGGCCGGGAATGCCGGAGCGATCGATATCGAAAGGCCGGTTCCATGGGGTAGCCGGCACAAAAGCAAGAGCTGGAACGAGCAAGAGAAGGACGAGCGTCGATTGAATCTCGAGGATTCGAACGTACTGGTGTTGGGTCTGGGCATTTCCGGACGCAGCGCGGCCAACTTCTGTGCTGCGCGGGGCGCCCGTGTGGTTGCGGCCGACGAGGCCTCGGAGGCGTCGCTGACGGGAATCTCCGACCTCGATTCAAGCGTCGAGCTTCGTGTCGGCGGGGCGCTGCCGGATCCGGCAGACTTCGATCTCGTGGTTCCGAGCCCGGGAATCCCACGCGATCGTTACGCTCGGCGGGCACGCCGGGTCTGGGGCGACATCGAGCTGGCGGGCCGGGCGCTCGGCATCCCGATCGTCGCCGTGACAGGCACCAACGGCAAATCCACCACCGTGCTGCTGGTCGAGGCCATGCTGCGTGCGGCCGGCCTGCGCGCCCGGGCGGCGGGAAACGTCGGCACTCCGGCCCTCTCCCTCACCTCCGAAGCCCTCGATGTCGCCGTGCTCGAGGTGTCGTCCTTTCAGCTCGAGGCGGTGGAGAGCTTCCGGCCCAGGGTCTCGGCGATCCTGAACCTCAGCCCCGACCATCTCGACCGCCACGGCGACTTCGAGAGCTATCGGGCGACCAAGTGCCGGATCTTCGCCAACCAGCGCGGCGAAGACG
Organism: uncultured Myxococcales bacterium; assembly: GCA_965371385.1. GTDB lineage: Bacteria > Myxococcota_A > UBA9160 > UBA9160 > UBA4427 > CBDUYG01. The sequence goes on from CBDUYG010000002.1 coordinate 19,100, forward strand.
TCGTCGTGCTCAACTTCGACGATCCGAAGGTGCACGCCCTCGAGGATCGGGTGCACTCGCAGATCCTCGGCTTCAGTCGCAAGCGGCCGCTCGCCCGCGGCGTCTTCTTCGACACTGGCTCCCTGGTGGTGCAGATGGACGAAGGCCCCCTGCGTCTCCCGCTCGATGGACTTCGTATCGAGGGGGTCCACAACCTCGAGAACGTCCTTGCGGCCCTCGCGATCGTGGTGTCGCTGGGAGTCGATCCCGTCCCCGCCGTCCGCGCCCTGGCGAGCTTCGAGGGCCTGCCCCATCGCTGCGAGACCGTCGCCGTACGCGACCAGGTGCGCTTCGTCGACGACTCCAAGGCAACGAACCCGGGAGCGGCGCTGGGCTCCCTGGTGAGCTTCCACCAACCCGTGATCTGGATCGCCGGGGGGCGCGACAAGGGCCTCGACTTCAGCGAGCTGGCCGAGGCCGCGAGCCGGCGGGTGGAGCTCGCGCTCCTGATCGGCGAAGCCGCTGCCAAGCTCGAGGCTGCGCTCGAGGGCAAGGTCGCAACGGTGCGCGTAAAAACTCTCGCGGCCGCGGTCGAGCTGGCGGCCCAACGTGCCAAGCCCGGCGACGTCGTCCTGCTCGCGCCTGCGTGCGCCAGCTTCGATCAATTCGCGAGCTTCGAAGAACGCGGCGACGTCTTCCGCCGCTGCGTCGAATCGCTCGCGAATCAGGGTGGTGATCGGTGAGCCGACTCTCCGGCAGGGAATCGCGTGAAGCACGGCGCCGCCCGCGCGGTCGCGCCCGAGGCGGCTCGAGACGCGAGATCGCGATCGAGCGCGTGGGCTTCGACGGCGGCCTCATGCTGGCTGCCGGGCTCCTGATCGGGATCGGCGTCGTGATGAGCTACAGCACGACTGCGCCCCTCGCACAGGGAGAGCGCATCCCGCCTCTCTTCCTGCATCATCTGAGCGCGCTCGCGGTCGGCACCGCCGTCGGCGTCGCCGCCGCGTTCGTCCCCGTCTCCCTCTGGCACCGAGCCGCGCTCCCGCTCTGGCTGATCGGACTGCTCCTGCTGATCGCCACGGCGATCTTCGGCGTCGAGGTAAACGGAGCGCAGCGTTGGCTTCCAGTAGCTGGAACGGGCTTCCGCTTCCAGCCGGTCGAGCCGGTGAAGTTCGCCACCCTGCTGGCCGTCGCAGCCGTGATCGCGCCGCGCGACGGACATAGCGAGCTGAGCCGCGGCCGCGCCTTCGCCGCGATGGCGATCGCCGCAGCGCCGATTGGATTGCTCCTGCTCCAGCCGGATCTCGGCAACGCCATCGTGCTCTGCCTGCTCGTCGCCCTGCTGCTGCTGATCGCCGGCATGCCCCTGCGCGCGCTCGTTGCACCGGCCCTCGTCTCTCTCGCCGCTATCGGGACCTACATCGCCAGCAATCCCTACGCGATGCGACGCATCGTGGCCTTCCGCGACCCATGGAACGATCCCCTCGGCGCGGGCTTCCAGCTGATCCAATCCTTCGCTGCGTTCAGCCATGGAGCAGGATTCGGAGTCGGGCTGGGCAATGGACGCCAGAAGCTCTTCTACCTCCCCGAAGCGCACACGGACTTCGTCCTCGCTCTCGTCGCGGAGGAGCTGGGGCTGCTCGGCGTGCTCCTCGTGCTCGGCGCGTTCGCGGCCATGCTCGTCGCCGGAACTCGCATCGCTCGCCGCTCGCAAACCCGTTTCGGCCTGCTCGTCGTCTTCGGGTGCACGGCGCTCCTCACGGTGCCCGCTCTCATCAACGCGGCTGTCGTGATGGGCCTGGTGCCGACGAAGGGGCTCACCCTGCCCTTCCTCTCCTACGGCGGAACCTCCCTGGTGATGTGTTGCGCGGTACTCGGCGGGATCCTCGGCATCGCGCGCTCGGAGGGCCACAGTGACGGCTCGGCTCGGGGGATACCATGGCGATGAGCTGGGTGATCGCGGGCGGAGGCACCGGAGGACACGTCACTCCGGCGCTCGCCCTGGGAGAGGCGCTGCGTGAACGCGGCGAGCGGGTGCTCTTCCTGGGTTCGAAGCGTGGACTGGAGACGAAGCTGGTGCCTGCGGCCGGCTTCGAGCTGACGGCACTGCCGAGTCAACAGGTGATGGGGCGATCCCTCCTGGGTCGCGTGCGAGGTGTCTTCGGGATCATTCGCTGCGGCTTCGCCGCCCGGCGAGAGCTGAAGCGCGTCGCTGCGGATGTCGTGATCTCGGTCGGCGGCTATGCGGCGATGCCCGCGATCCTGGCGGCCATCGCGACACGAACGCCGATGGCCCTGGTCGAGCCCAACGCGATCCCCGGCCGGGTGAACCGACTGAGCTCGCGCTTTGCGCGACGGGTCTTTGCGGGCTTCGAGGTCGCAGCGAAGCGCCTGGCAGCGGGCGAGCGCGGCCGCTGCGTCGGAATCCCCCTGCGGCGCTCACTGATCGATGCTTTTCCCGACAGCGGAGCTCGCCGCGAAGCCACGCCTCCCTACCGGCTCCTCGTCTTCGGCGGCAGCCAGGGTGCGCGCCAGATCAACGAGGCGATGATGTCCGCCGCCGCGAGGCTCGTGGCGCACGAGGTCGACGTCGAAGTCTTTCACTGCTCCGGCGACGCCGATCTCGAGCGCGTCCAGCGAGCCTACGACGAAGCCGGGCTGCGGGCCGAGGTCGTAGGCTTCGAGCCGAATCTTCCCCAGCGATATCTCTGGGCCGATCTCGCGATCTGTCGCTCGGGCGCCCTCACCGTGGCCGAGCTGGCCCTCGCCGGCCTTCCCTCCCTGCTCGTTCCCTACCCCTACGCCGCGGACGACCACCAGGCCGCCAACGCCGAGGAGCTCGAGCGGCGGGGCGCGGCGCGGCGGCTCACGGGGCTCGACGCGCCGGAGCAGAGCGGCGATCGCGTGGCCGAGGCCCTCGAGGACCTTTTCGGCAAGCCGGAGCAACTGGCCACCATGAGCGCCGCAGCTCGCCGCTTCGCCCGTCCCGACGCAGCCCGGGACATCGTCGAATCGTGCTTCGGGATGATCGCTGGGAGTTCGGGCGAGCCGCGACGCGAGGTCGTGTCATGACGGACTTGCAGCGACCCGTCCACTTCGTCGGGATCGGTGGTGTGGGAATGTCCGGCCTGGCAGAGCTCATGCATCGCCGCGGACATCCCGTGAGCGGCTCGGATCTCAGCGAGAGCACGACGCTGGATCGCCTGCGCGAGCTGGGGATCGAGGTCGCGCTGGGGCACCACGAGTCCCAGGTCGGCAAGGCAAGCCGGGTCGTCTGCTCGTCCGCAATCCCGAGTGACAACCCCGAGCTGCGCGAGGCCCGGCGCCGAGGCATTCCCATCGCGAAGCGCGGTGAGCTGCTCGCCGAAGTGATGGCGGAGGGGCCCTCCATCGCGATCGCGGGTACCCACGGCAAGACGACCACCACCGCCCTCGTCGGGCACCTGATGCGCGAGGGCGGCCTCGATCCCACGGTCCTGCTCGGAGGAAGCTTGATGGGAGCCCGGAGCAGCGGGCTCTGGCTCGGCGCCGGCGACTGGATCGTTGCGGAATCCGATGAGAGCGACGGCTCGTTCCTGCTGCTCCGCCCGAGTATCGCGGTGGTGACGAACGTCGATCCGGATCATCTCGATCACCATGGAAGCTTCGAAGCCCTGCAACAGGCCTTCGTGAAGTTCTGCGAGGGTATCGAGGACGAGGGCGCCGCGATCGTGTGTGCGGATCAGGCGGGCTCGCGAGCGTTGATCAGCGAGCTGCGGGGCCGCGTCGTTCGCTATGGCATCGCCGAAGACTCAGACCTGCGCGCCGGCGGTCTCGTCAGCAACGGCACCGGAATGCGCTTCGACGTGGCCCGCGACGACCGGATGCTGGGATCGATCCGGCTTCCCCTGCCCGGTGCACACAATGTCGCCAACGCCCTCGCGGCCCTGGCTGTCGCCCTCGAGCTCGGAATCCCCTTCGCCACCGCCGCCAAGGCCCTCGAGAGCTTTCCGGGCGTGGCCCGGCGTTTCGAACTCAAGGGGGAGGCCCGTGGCATCCAGGTGGTGGACGACTACGGACATCACCCTTCGGAGATCCGCGCAACCCTGGCCGCGGCCCGGGAAGCGCACCCGGGACGCCTCGTGACCCTCTTCCAGCCCCATCGCTTCAGCCGCACACGCGACTGCTTCGAAGAGTTCGCAGGCTCCTTCGACGACTCCGACGTCCTGGTCGTGTGCGAGACCTACTCCGCCGGTGAGGCGCCGATCGCGGGGGCCGAGGCGTCCCGGCTGGCCGACGCGATCCGCGCTGCCGGTCATCCCGACACGCGCTTCATCGCCGAGTTCGACGAGATTGTCGACGTGCTCCCGGGCGAGCTTCGGGCGGGGGATCTGCTCCTCACCCTCGGCGCCGGAAACATCGCCCTGCTCGGTCCGCTCCTGCTCGAGCGGCTCGAGTCGGAGGAAGAATCATGATCCCGGCCGACGCACGCCACGCCTTCGAAGAGATCCTCGGCGACCGCATCCGCTTCGACGTCCCGATGAGCCGTCACACCTCCCTGCGGATCGGTGGTGAGGCCGACGCGACCGCGAGCCCGAAGGACATCGGCGACGTCGAGGCGCTGCTGCGCGTGTGCCACGCCCACGACATTTCTCACACCATCCTCGGCAACGGCTTCAATACCCTGGTCCGGGACGGTGGCATCGAGGGCGTCGTGATCCTGACGAACAAGCTGCGACTCCTCGAAGAGGGACCCGACGACAGCATACGCGCGGAGGCCGGGGTCTCCCACGCGAGCGTCATCAAGTTCTGTGTAGAGCACGGCCTTTCGGGCCTCGAGTTCGGCGCCGGCATTCCGGGCACGGTGGGAGGCTGGATCGCGATGAACGCCGGCATCGGCATCCGCGAGACGAAGGACGTCGTGCGCGAGATCGAGGCCGTGAGCGCGGATGGCTCCCGACGCGCCCGGCTCGGACGAGAATCCCTCGAGTTCTCGTATCGATCACTCGAGGGACTCGAGAACGGGGCCGTCATCGTATCGGCGTTGCTGGAGGTCTCCCCGGGCGATCCGGCGAAGATCCAGCAGGAGGTGAAGCGCCTCCTGGCCGCCCGCTCGGACACCCAGCCCCTCGACGTTCCCTCGTGTGGATCGGTCTTCAAGAATCCCGAAGGCGACCATGCCGGCCGCCTGATCGAGAGCGCGGGGCTCAAGGGCGCGATCGAGGGCGGAGCGCAGATCTCCCCCGTGCACGCAAACTTCATCGCCAACACCGGCGGAGCCAGCGCCACGGACGTGCTCAGGCTGATTCGCAAGGCCCAGGACACCGTCGAGACGCGAAGCGGGATCCGGCTCGAGACCGAAGTTCGCATCGTGGGAAGGGAGCTTGGATGACGACATCACGCGAATCGAGGCGAGCGAAACCGCGAAGGCGTCGGCCCGTGCGCGACCGGTCGCGTCTGCGCAAATCCCGCGCCCGGGATCGAAGCGCCCGCCGCCGCAAAGAGAGAGGCATATCCCCACGAGCAGGGCTTCGCACTCTCCCGGGTCTACGGACGCCGCTCGGGCGGGCTCTCCTTGCAGCCACCTTTGCACTCTCGATCCTGTCCGGCGCCCTGCTGAGCCATGCTCTGCTCGAAGGCCTCGGGCGAGTGATTCGACCGGAGCCTGCTCCTTTGCGGACGATCGCCGTGCAGGGAGGTGAGCGTCTTTCACCGGGCGAGGTTGCGATCGCCACCGGAATCGACCCCAGGACTCCCGAGATCGAGATCTCGATCGAGGCCATCGAGGAGCGCCTGCAGGGCCACCCCTGGATTCGCAGCGCGAGGGCGCTCCGACTGCCGACCGGCCGGCTGCTGATTCGCATCGAGGAGCGAATACCCGTCGCGATTCTCTGCTCGACGTATCCCTGCGGCGGCGAGGAGTCCGAATGGCGGCTGGTGGACGAACTCGGCACTCCCTTTGCCAACGCCGCCAGAGCCGAGGACAGGATGCTGCCGCGCATCGTGGGTCGGCACGCGCTCACGATGCAGGAGACGGACCCCGACCTCGCGCAGGCGGTTTCCCTGCGCGGCCGCCTGCCCGGCGCGGGCACGGCCCGCGCTCCGGCCGTGCTCCAGCTCCCCGAGGCGGGCTCGAGCGAAGGCTGGGTATTGCACCTCTCGTCGCCCGAGCAGAGGGTCCTGCTCGGTTCCCGCGACCTCGAGGCGCGACTCGAACGTCTGGACTGGCTACTCGCCGCCGACCTCGCGTCGGCCCGGGAAGCCGAGGTGATCGATCTTCGCTTTGCAGAGCGAGCGGTTCTGCGGAGCGCGTCCGCCTCTCGGTAGAGGCGGGCTGAAAGTGGCGGCAACGCGTGGATACGCGAGGCCGTCCGAGAAGCGACCCATCGGGGAATCCGTGGGTCGGTCAGGGGGGGGAAGTATGGCACGCAGGGACGAGCTGATCGTCGGACTCGACATCGGCACCACCAAGATCTGCGCGGTGGTGGCGGAGCGCACGGAGAACGGAGTCGACATCGTCGGCATCGGGACCCACCCATCGAAGGGACTCCGCAAGGGAGTCGTGATCGACATCGACGCCACCGTGAACTCGATCAAGCATGCGGTGGAGGAGGCGGAGCTGATGGCCGATTGCGAAATCGGCTCGATCTACGCCGGCATCGCGGGAGGTCACATTCGGGGATTCAACTCCCACGGCGTCGTGGCGGTGAAGGATCGTGAAGTCTGTCAGGGGGACGTGAAACGGGTGATCGACGCCGCCAAGGCGGTGGCGATCCCGATGGACCGCGAGGTGATCCACGTGATCCCCCAGGAGTACATCATCGACGAGCAGGACGGCATCCGGGAGCCCCTCGGCATGAGCGGGGTGCGCCTCGAGGCCAAGATCCACATCGTGACCGCGGCCGTGACCAGCGCCCAGAACATCGTGAAGTGTTGCAACAAAGCGGGCCTGAACGTGATCGACATCGTGCTGGAACCCCTGGCTTCGGCCCAGGCGGTGCTGGCGGCGGATGAGCGCGACCTCGGCGTCTGCATGATCGACATCGGGGGCGGCACCACCGATATCGCGGTCTTCCAGGACGGCTCGATCAAGAATACGGCTGTGCTCGGGCTCGGTGGATACCACCTGACCAACGACATCGCCGTAGGGCTGCGCACGCCCTTCGACGAGGCAGAGCGAATCAAAAAGGTCTTCGGGGTGGCGTCGGCGCGCTACCTCGCGACCGACGATGTGCTCACCGTGCCCTGCGTCGGCGGCCGCCGGCCGCGGGAGGTCTCGCGCAAGATCCTGTGCGAGATCATCGAGCCGCGCGCCGAGGAGATCCTCTCCCTGGCGCGCCAGGAGATCGTGCGGGCGGGGCTCGCGGATCGCATCCCGAGCGGGCTCGTGCTCACCGGCGGGGCCTCGGCGCTGGCGGGGATCGCGGAGCTCGCCGAGGAGGTCTTCGAGGCGCCCGTCCGTCACGGCATGCCGAGCAACATCGGCGGTCTGCAGGACGTGGTTCGCGACCCGATGTACGCCACGGGGGTGGGGCTGGTGCTCTTCGGCTTCTCCCAGCTGCAGTCGAAGCGGTCTCGCGGCTTCCGAATCCGGGACGAGTCGATCTTCGGTCGGGTCAAGCAACGGATGCGGGACTGGTTCTATACCGAGTTCGCATGATGGCCGGGCGAAGCGGGCGAGGAGCGATGTTCATGGTCCGGGTCGACGACCGATGCCTGAACCGCAGTTCTTCTCGCAAATAAAAATCTTTTCGGCAAAAAACAATCGACACAAGAAGTAATAGTTCATGTAACATTTGGCGCAGTCGTGGACAGCGACGCTCCTGGGGGGAGAGAGAATGGCGAAGCGAGACAGTAATGGCACCAACGACAAGGGCAGTGAGGGGATCACCGAGAGCGTGGATCTGCTGGAGATTGGTCCCGAAGATGACCAGGATTTCCTCGAATTCGAGGAATCGGCGCATCAGCGGGCGACGATCAAGGTCATCGGCGTCGGCGGCGGGGGCGGCAACGCCCTCAATACCATGGTCCGCTCGGGCCTGAGCGGGGTCGAGTTCGTCGCCGCGAATACCGACGCCCAGGCGCTCAAGCACAACCTGGCGACCACCAAGATCCAGCTCGGAGCCGAAGTCACGCGCGGGCTGGGCTGCGGAGCCAACCCCGATCGCGGTCGCGCCTCGGCTCTCGAGGCTCGGGACCGCCTGCGCGAGATCCTCGAAGGCTCCGACATGGTCTTCGTGACGGCCGGCATGGGCGGTGGCACGGGAACGGGAGCGGCTCCCATCGTGGCCGAGGTCGCGCGGGAAGTCGGAGCCCTCACGGTCGGCGTCGTCACCAAGCCCTTCATGTTCGAAGGCAAGGTGCGCTCGAAGCACGGCGATCGCGGAATCGCGGATCTCCACCAGGTCGTCGATACCCTGATCACGATCCCCAACCAGCGCCTGCTGGCCCTCGCCGGCAAGAACACGGCGATCAAGAGCGCCTTCACCCTGGCGGACGACGTCCTCCTCAACGCAGTGCGGGGCATCTCGGACCTGATCACGATCCACGGCCTGATCAACCTCGACTTCGCCGACGTTCGCACCGTGATGAACGAAGCCGGCGTCGCGATGATGGGCACGGGCGTCGGTCGCGGTGATTCGCGGGCGACGGACGCGGCTCAGGCAGCGATCTCGAGCCCGCTGCTCGAGGATCTCTCGATCGAGGGGGCGCGAGGGGTGCTGATCAACATCACGGGTGGTGAGGAGATGACCCTCTTCGAGGTGAACGAGGCCTCGTCTCTGGTCCAGGAGGCGGCTCACGAGGATGCGAACATCATCTTCGGAGCGGTTGTGGACGAGAATATGCCCGAGGACGAGGTGAGGGTCACGGTCATCGCGACCGGGCTCGAGGGAGTCGGCGGACAGGACTTCGATCGTCCGCCGCGGCGGGACTACTCGAGCGAGCGCGAGCAGTACCAACCTCCGCTTGCGGCCAACAACGTGACGTCGCTGCACCCCGATCCGGCGGCGCCGGAGATCCAGCCGGTCGCCACCACTCCGGCACCGATCAAGGACGCTCCGGCGGAGCCTGCGATCATGAGCGCCGAAGATCTCGCCATGTCGGGGGCCGACTTCAAATCGCCCTTCGAAGACGAGCTCGATACCCCGGCGTTTCTGAGGCGCGCACAGGACTGACGCGCTCGAGCCAGGGATGCCACACTGAACGCGCTGGAGAGCATGGGCTCTCCGGCGCGTTTTCTTTTCAGCCCCCTCATCGCGCCGCGAGACGACCTCGCAGCGATGGGCCCGACATCACGAGGTTTCGAAGCGAGCCATGACCAGGACGTGGGTACTCGAGAGCCGGCAGGAGGACGTCGTCACGCTGACGTTCAACGATCCCGATCACCTGAATGCGATGACCCGCGACATGGGCGAGGCGTTCCGAGACCGGGTGGAGGAGCTGTGTGACGACTCGACGCTGCGAGCGGTCGTCGTTACGGGAGGGGGTCGGGCGTTCTCTGCCGGCGGTGACCTCGACATGATCGTCGAGCTTGCCCATGAGGCGCGTTCGCCGAACGGCCGGAGCGTCGTCGAGGGATTCATGCGCTCGTTCTATGAACTCTTCCTGAGCGTGCGAAGGCTCCCCTGCCCCTCGATCGCTGCGATCAACGGGCATGCGATCGGAGCGGGGCTCTGCATCGCCCTCGCCTGTGATTTCCGATACGTGGCGCGCGAGGCGAAGCTGGGGCTGAACTTCACGAAGCTCGGTCTGCATCCGGGGATGGGGGCGTCGTGGACACTGCCGCGGCTGATCGGGCCGGCTCATGCGGCGGAGCTGCTCTATACGAGCCGACTCATCGGCGGTGAGGAGGCGGCTCGGATCGGGATCGCGAATCGCTGCCTGGCGAGCGACGAGGTGCTTCCGGCGGCGCTCGAGAGCGCGGGGGAGATTGCGGCTTGTGCGCCCTTTGCGAATCGGGAGCTGAAGCGCGGGCTGGCGCAGAGCCCGGGGGAGGATCTGGGCGGGCAGCTTGATTACGAGGCGGCCTCACAGGGGCGGTGTTTCGAGACGGAGGACATCCTCGAGGGGTTGGCGGCGGCGAAGGAGAAGCGGGGGGCGAAGTTCGAAGGGCGTTGAGGGGAGCGCGGTTTTAGTGCGGGGGGAGGTGTTTGAAGGGCGTTGAGGGGCACGCGGTTTTAGTGCGCTGGCGGGTGCCAGGGCCGGGGCGGATGGGGGTCCCGTGC
>CBDUYG010000003.1:0-27210 GCA_965371385.1 uncultured Myxococcales bacterium
CTTCACGGACGACACGGTTGCGCTACGACCCGTGCTCGGGGCGCTCAACCTGGGTACCGCTCTGGCGGGAGCCGGAGTCGGAATCCTTCGAGCCCCCTTCGATCGCGGCCGTTCCCTCGACGCCTCACTGCGCGGCGCCCTCTTCAGCCTCCCCGAGCTCGCCTTTCAGAACATTCGCAAGGGAACGAGCGAATGGGCAACGCGCGCCTCGATGCCACAACCTTTACAAGATGGAACTCGGGACACGATCGCGCGTCACTGAGTTCAGCCCCCCCCACCGCGAGCTCTGCGCTCCTTTCCAAGCAAAGCCGACACCGATCTCCGTTTGTCGATATGATCCGGCTGGGAGTCTGCGCGGCAGAGAGATTGCACAGGCAGGCTCCCAAAGGTGAAAGGGAAGCACTCCTGAACCTCGGGCCCCATCTACAGCGCTTCTTCTCGGCTCCGGTCTTTGCGAATCGTCACGCGACCCGGGTAGCCGCAGCGATCCACATGATCTCCCTCTACCTGATCGCGGCGGCCGGTTTCTGGAGTGTCGCCTACACCGTCATCACACCCGAGGCAGAGGCCGGCCTGCTTCTGGCGCTCGCCGCCATCCTGGGCGCCGGCAGCTCGATCGCGTTGGTGCGAAGAGGTCGGATCGAGATCGCGAGCTGGGTATTGATCGGCATGATCTGGGTCGTCACGACGCTGGCGATCGTTTACAGCGGCCTCGACTCGCCGGCGATCAGCGCCTACCTGATCGCGGTCGTAACGGCGGGACTCCTGCTCGATGCGCGGCGCGCCGTCGGCGTCGCGCTGGCATCCGCAGTGACGTCGGGGGGAATCGGATTATTGGCCTGGATGGGCAGCCTGCCCGAGCCGATGATCGTCAACTCGCTGTTTACGTACTGGGGCGTAGAGGTCACCCTGCTCGCCGCCATGGCAGGGGTGATCGCGATCTATCTCAAGAACATCCGCGACGCGGAGCAAGAGGTCGCACGCAGCCGGGAGTTGCTCGTCGAGTCCCAGAAGATGGAGGCTCTCGGTCGCCTCGCCGGAGCAATCTCGCACGATTTCAACAACATCCTCACGGTGATCCGGGCCAACGCCGAGGTCGCGAGTGAGCTCGATGAGGACCCCGGGACGGCCCGCCAGCTCAACCTCGAGGTGATCGACGCTGCCGACCGAGCGAGCGCCCTCACCCGCCAGCTGCTCGCCTTCAGCCGCAAGGACGTGACCCAGCCCCGGGTCCTCGAGATCAACAGCCTGCTCGCCGACCTCGAGAGAATGCTCGCGCGGCTGATCGGTGAGCAGGTCGAACTCGACGTCACTCTCGACCCGGAACTCGCATACATCCAGGCGGATCCCGCCCAGGTCGAGCAGGTGATCCTCAACCTGGCCATCAATGCCCGGGACGCAATGCCCGAGGGAGGGCGGCTCGAGATCCGAGTCGATCGGACCGAGGTGGATGAGCGCGAGGCCTGCCAGAACGACCTCTCGCCGGGCTCGTATGTCTGCCTGACCGTCACGGACAGCGGCATCGGGATGGAGCCGGAGATTCGCGAACAGATCTTCGAGCCCTTCTTCTCGACGAAGGACCTGGCGCGCGGAACGGGGCTCGGCCTCGCGACCGTCTACGGCATCGTCACCCGCAACGGCGGGACGATTCGAGTCGAGAGCGTGCTCGGCCGGGGGAGTCGTTTCGAGGTGCTGCTACCCCGTGTCGAAGCCGGGAACGAGAGCGAGAACGAGGGTGAGCAGGAAAACGAGCTCGAGTTGCTTCTCGACCCGACGACGGACGAAGAGCCGCGAGGCAACGAGACGATCCTGGTGGCGGAAGACGAGCGCCGGATCCTCGAGCTGATCCGCGCGAAGCTCGAGACGGCGGGCTACGAGGTGCTCGACGCTCCAGATGGCGTGGCGGCGCTCGAGTTGACCCAGCGCCACGACGGCCCCATCGACCTGCTGATCTCGGATATCGTGATGCCGCGCATGGGCGGGCCGGAGCTATTCGACGAGCTGCTGAACATCCACCCGAAGCTCGGGGTGATCTTCATCTCGGGTTACCCTCACCTACCCGCCGGAAAATCCGTCGTGCCCGAGGGCGCTGTGTATCTGCAGAAGCCCTTCCGGCTCTCGGAGCTTGCGATCTACGTGCGGCGCGTACTCGACGCGAGGAAGCCCCGCCTGGAGAAATCGTCCGGAGCAGATTCACCCAGCCGGGAGGTCGGGAGTCAATAGGTCCCCCGCGGCCCGAAGCGAACTCGCTCGATTCGTAGCTCGTAGCCGGGAAATTGCACGGCGAAGGCGGCCGCGAGATCGTCTTGAATCGAGACGACCAGGGGAATCGGATCGCCGGCGCTGAGGTCTCGGATCAGGACCGCGAAACGCCCGTTGGTCTTTCGGATCACGCTGGCGATGGTCAATCGATGCCCCGTCACGGCCCGCTTCGGCACGTAGCTCGAAATCACCGAATAATCGAATTGCACGCTGCTTCGGGACTTCTGTTGCAGCCGGGTCTCGCGGGGATCCCGTATGAAGCCGTGCTCGAGGAGTACGGCCTCGACGATCGCGTCGGCCACCTCGCGCCGGGACTCGTCCAGCCTGGCGGGGGCCGACTGGGGCGGGTCGAGGTGGAGATAGGCAGTATAAGTCCGGCAACCGACGACCCCGAATCCGATACAGACGACGAGCGCGAGAGCCCGAAACGCCGAAACGCCGAACCCGCCAAAGCAGAGCCCAAGCCCCTTGCACGCGATCGAGTTGCCTGGCAAGACCGCCACCTCCATCTCACTGGGGTTGTTCGAACCGGGGAGCCCGGTCCGACTCCGGCCCGCGCGTGCTCGCAGGTCCGGAGTGCCGCGAGTCTATGTTCTCTGACTCGGAGCGCGACCCCGATCCCGCCCTTCGCTCCTCCGCCCGACTGACCATCTGGATAGAAAGATCAATATTTTCAGTCTATTGGAGGTTACAGATGCCGATCCGTGACGAATCTAGAACTCGAAAATGAAAACCGTTGTCGTTTTCAGTATAGATTGCTATCTCCCCGGCTCGGCAATGAGAACGCCGGGAGCTCTCTGCTCGCCCAGCGCTCGAGGCCGTGAACTCAATCGAAGAGGCCAGAGGGGATACGATGCTGAAGAGAAGCCGATCGCTCGCGATGACAATGGCGCTGGCTGCGATCCTGGCCCCGGCGACGCTCCAGGCCGACGAGGTGAGCGGCGACGGGGTGCCGAGCGCTGCAGAGATGTGGCGAATCATCCAGCAGCAACAATCCGAGATCCGCGACCTCAGGGAGAAGCTCGAGGCGACCGGCGATGCAATCGAAGAGGTCCAGGGCATCCGCACGGGCACCGGCGCCGACGACCCTGCCGGCGCTGCCGAGGTCGCCAACTCGGTCTATGCGACCGGCCCCGATCGCGCACGCAGCTCCGCCACCTCGACGGGGCGACGCTGGTGGGAAAGGACGACGATCGGCAGCTATGGCGAGCTCCACTACAACAACCTGAAAGACCGCAACAACTACAACAGGTCCAAGAAGGTGGTCGACTTTCATCGCTTCGTGCTCTTCGTCGGCCACGAGTTCACCGACAAGATCCGAGTCTTCACCGAGCTCGAGGTGGAACACGCCCTCGTCTTCGGCGGCGAAGACTCCCATGGCGAAGTCGAGATCGAGCAGGCCTGGCTCGAGTGGGACATCTTCGACGACTACAGCGCCAAGGGAGGGCTCTTCCTGGTCCCCGTCGGCATCCTGAACGAGACCCACGAGCCCAACACCTTCTACGGCGTCGAGCGGAACCCCGTCGAGAAGAACGTCATCCCCTCCACCTGGTGGGAGGCTGGGATCGGGGCCACGAGCCGTTGGGCGTACGGAATCAGCGGCGATCTGAACCTGACCACCGGCCTCGCGACACATGACTTCAACATCCGGGGCGGGCGCCAGAAGGTCTCCAAGGCCGACGGCAGCCACGGCGCCGTCACGGCGCGCCTTGCCTGGCGCGGCCTTCCGGGTCTCGAGATCGCGGCGACAGGCCAGTACCAGACCAACCTCAACGCGATCGGCCAGAAAACCCCCGCCTCCCTTTTCGAGACCCACATCATCTACCATCGGGGATGGTTCGGCGTGCGGGCCCTCTACTCCCAGTGGAACCTCTTCTCGAACGCGGCCGACGTCGACGGCAAGGACAAGCAGTACGGGTTCTACATCGAGCCCTCCATCAAGCCGTACGAGTGGATCGGCATCTTCGGCCGCTTCAATCAGTGGGACAACGCGGCCGGCGACCAGCGGACCCAGAACAACAAATACCGGCAGTACGACCTCGGGATCAACTTCTGGCCCATTCCGAACGTCGTGATCAAATTCGATTATCAATGGCAGGATGCACCGGATGACGAAAAGGAGTTCGACGGGTTCAACCTGGGCATCGGTTACTCGTTCTGATCGCGAGAGAATCGACTTCGTGAGCCGGCTGCTCCTCGGCCTGCTCGCGCTGCTCGTCACCACGCCCTGGTCGGCCCCGCCGGCCGGGGCGGCGGTCCAGGTGCATCAGACGCCCGCCGGGTTCATTGCCGAGACCTTTCCGAGCGGTCTGGCCGAGCGCAAGGCCCTCTGGATCGCTGGCGATCTCAAGCAAGAGACCAGCGCGATCATGGGCCACTCCCTGGGCCTTCTGCGGGTTCGCTACTGGGTCGAGGGCCGGCGAACCGCGTGGATCCTGGAGGAGATCGGAAAGGTCGAGCCCATCACCGTGGGGATCGTGGTGGAGGAGGGCCGGATCGAACAGTTGAAGATCCTGATCTACCGCGAATCGCGTGGCTGGGAGGTGCGCTATCCATTCTTCACCAATCAGTTCGCCGGGGCGGGGGCGGATGAACGGGGCAAGGGGCTCGATCGTCGAGTCGAGGGGATCTCGGGCGCTACGCTCTCGGTCAATGCCGTGACGCGCCTCGCGCGACTGGCACTCGCCCTCGACCGCGAAGCCGATCACAGCGAGACGGATCGACCGGGTGCCCTTCGAATGGATGCCGAGCCGAGGCTCGATCCGGCTGAGCCGACCGGCGAGCCCGAAGCCGAGCGGAAGACCGAGTCGAAATCCGGGCAGCGAACCGGGCACGGTGATGAGCACAGCGCCCGGCAGGGCGGAACAAGGCCAATCGATGGAGCCTCCACCCATGTCGCGCGCCGACAACGCTAGAAGTCACCGACGCTTCCTCGCGACCCACCGCTACCTCGGGCTGGCTGCGTCATTGATCGTGGTCGGGCTCGTGATAACGGGCGTGCTCTTGAATCATGCCGAGCGACTCGAGCTGCACGAGAGGCCGGTGCGCTCGGAGCGGGTACTCGACTGGTACGGCATGTCGCCGGAGTCCGATCCCATGAGCTATCGGCTCGAGACGGGCTGGATCGTCGGGCTCGAGGGCGACGTCTACTGGAACGCGGAGCCCGTCGCGGCGAGCGACTCTCCACTGATCGGGGCGGTCGCGCTGCCCGAGTTCCTGGTGGTCGCGAGCCGCGACGCCATCGTGCTCCTCAATGGCGATCGCCCGACGGCGGTGATCGATCGTCTCGACTCCGCATCCCTGCCCGGATCCCTCGGGCGAATCGGAGTCGGGCCCGGGGGTGGCCTCGTCGTCCAGGTGGAGAGCGGCGCGATCCTTCGGGCCAACGACGATCTGCTCGAGTGGCAGCGTGTCGTGAGTGGAGACGACATGGCCGTCATCTGGAGCGAATCCAGCCCCTTGCCGCCGCTCCAGCGCAAGGCCGTTCTGGCGAGCTATCGGGGCGAGGGCTTGACCTGGTTCAGGATGATCACCGACATCCACACCGGACGCTTCCTGGGCGGGCTCGGCCCGTGGCTGATCGACGGCGCCGCGCTCATCCTGCTCCTCCTCACCGGCAGCGGAATCTACAACTGGCTGAGGGTCCGCAGGACCAACGCCGCCGCCGGGCGGCAGCCGGTGAAGGAGCCCGCGCCCGCGCCACAGTCGGCCTACGAGCGGTAACGCTTCCTCAGCGTCCTCCCTCTTCTTCTTCGCGCATCCTCAGAATTTCCAGCTGCGGTGGATGAATCGAGGGCTTACTCCTGGAGCCTCGCCGGAACCGCGCCGGGAGCCGCCGAGAAGAGTCAAGAAGAGCCTGAATCGTGCCGAAATTGAAGCTGGAAGCGAAGCTTTGCGGGGATTCTTGCGCGTGCCGGAGCGAAACAGGGAAATCGATCAGGGACTCGTCCTGAGCCGACTCAGGGACATGGGGCTGCGGGCGCGCCTGATGCAAGGCGGTCGTTGCGTCCTCGTCTCCCTGCCGATTGGCGAGGAGTCCTTCGACACACTGACGGATCCCTTCAGCGTCTCCGAAATCGTGTTCAGTACGGTCGGTGCAGACCGCATGAAATGCCTGCGACCGCGGCCCTTCTTTCAGCTCCCGATGCTGAGGATTCTCGACTGCCCCACCCCCGCGTCGATCGAAGCCCGCATTCGCAGTGCCTGGCATACGCACCTCATCGAGCTTCGCAGCGCCTGCAACTGGCTCACGGAGCTTCGTGTCGATTCCAGGATCGAAGGGGATGGAACTCTGCTCTCGGCGCCGATCCCGGGAGAAGAACGGCCGGTTCGCGTGCAGGTGAGAGAGCGCAATCGTGTGATCCTCCCCTCCCTGGGTCCGCTCTCCAAGGTCACTCTTCGACGCGCCGAGGATCGTGTTCTTCGCATTCCTCCCAGCATCTGCACCCCGATCGACTTCGAGATGGCGGTCTCGAATCGCATGGAAGAGCTCGTGCGCCTCGACTCCCGCTTGAAGGACGCCTTGCGGCGGCGCGCAATGAAGTCCGGAAGCCAGCCACTCCAGAATCCAGCCCCGCCTCGCAAGCACCGACTGCTTCTCGTCGGACCACGCATCTCCGAGGAGCGGCCGGTGATCGACTCGCTTCGCTTGCGCAACTACGACGTCGAGGTGGCGACCAACCAGCAGGAGGCCCTCGAACTCTACCACGCGGCTTCTCCGGAGCTCGTGCTCGCGGATATCCAGATCGGCCGTTCGGAGGGGATCGAGCTGATCCCGGCCCTTCGCGAGCTGGTGGGTATCGAGGAGATCCCGCTCGTGCTGGTGGACAAGAAGCCTCGATCGGCGCGACGCCTGGCGGCCCAGCGCGCGGGGGCAGCGGGTTATCTCAGCTATCCGATCGAGGTCTCCCGCATCGCCAAGCGCCTCGAGCAGATGGTCAATCAGCCCCGGCGAAGGCGATTCACTCGCTACTCCCATCAGCTGACCGTTCACCTGAGTGGCGCCGCAAAGGCCTGGACCGCGACCTCACTCGGACGCGGGGGCGTGTTCATCCGCTGTGACGACGAGCTCCAACCCGATGACATCGTCAGAGGCAACATCGCCCTGCACGAGATCGGCCGGAACGTGAATGTCGAGCTCGAGATCGTCTACAACGCGGAAGACCATGGAGGCCGCGGGGTCGGGACGCGCTTCCACCGCTTCAGCGGACGCGATGAGTCCGTACTGATCGACTATCTCCACAGTCTCCATGGAGAGAGAGCCCCAGACTCGAGGTTCTGAGACGATGCGCCGGGTAGCTCGGGCACCCGGCGGATTGCTACGCTCACCCCATGAGCAAAGATCATCCCCTGCACTTCATTCCGCACCACATCGCGCCCGAGGATCCCGGTAGCTCGCCCCACTGTTTCGCGTTTCGCAAGCGCGAGCTGCTGGTCATGGAGAACGGCCGGCTCCCGAGCGTCGAGGAGATCGACTCGCACTCGATCGAGGCCCTGCGCCGACAGTACCTGGGCGTCTATCGCGAATCTCACTGCTTTTCGCTGGAGCTCGCCACCGATCACCCGCCACCACCGGGTATGGCGTTCCGCGATCTTCGCATGCTCTTCGGGAGCCTCGAACCCGAGCTCCACACGATCGCGGGCCGCGCGGTGCAAATCGTCGAGTGGGACCGCACGCATCAATTCTGTGGCGTCTGCGGGAGCCGGACGGAGCTCTCCGAAGGCGACCGCTCGCGCAGCTGTCCCGAGTGTCGGATCCCGATGTATCCGAGGCTCTCACCCGCGATGATCGTCGCGGTCGAAAAGAACGATCAGATCCTCCTCGGGCGCTCGAGTCACTTCCCGCCCGGCATCTACAGCGTGCTGGCCGGCTTCGTCGAGCCCGGAGAGAGCGCGGAGGATGCCGTGATTCGCGAGGTATACGAAGAGACCCGGATCGTCGTCGACGACGTGCGCTACTTCGGAAGCCAGCCCTGGCCTTTTCCAAACTCACTCATGCTGGGATTCACTGCGCGCTACGTGTCGGGAGAGATCGATACACAGTTCGACGATGAAATCGAGGATGCGAAGTGGTGCTCGGTGGAGGACATGCCGAACACGTTCCCCGGAAGCATCAGCATCTCCCAGTGGCTGCTCAACGACTTCCTGGAGCGGAAGCAGGCGAAGAGCGAGCGCGCGTAGTCGAACGAACGCGGGGCAACGGGTGTCTCGGTTGGAGTGGGGGAGTCGAGGTCGAGATGAGTCCCCGCCCGGGTGGAGCTGGATCGCGGAAGGATGGATCCGGGCCTCGCCCTCAGGCGCCATCACCAGGCTACCACCGAGCCGTCACCAGACTCTACGAAATCCGCTCGAAGAACTCCGTCACCCGCAGCGCAAGCTCAGCCCCATCGTGGTCGACGGTTGCGACGTGGCCGCTGCGCTCGCAGATATGGAGTTCGCGCTCGAGGGAGTTGACCTCCGCGAGGATCTCCTTCGCGTCCTTCGGGTTCGCCGTCCGGTCGAGCGCGCCGTGGGCTGCGAGGATCGGCACCGAAATCCCGGGCAGGCTGCGCTCGACCTTGCGCTGGAGCCGGATCAGCTGGTGAACGCTGGCGAGCGGGATGACGGAAAGGCCGGGGTGGCGCGCCCGGGCCTCGTCCTCCTGGATGTCCGACCCGCCCTTCTTCGGCAGATAGGGATAGACGTGCTTTGCGAGAGGAACTCCCCAGCGAAGGGCGAGGGAGAACCTCAGCGGAGTTCCGATCACCGCCACCCCATCGACGAGCCCCGCGGCCGCGAGCTCGAGCGAGACGAGCCCGCCCATCGAGAGCCCGACGACGAAGACACGATCGGAATCACGGCGCAGGGCCTCGACCTCCGAGCGTGCGAGCTCGAGCCAGGCCTGGTGGCTCGTCCTTGCGAGCTCCCGGGCGGAGCCTTCGTGCCCCGCCATCACCGGACCACGACAGCGGAAGCCGCGCAGGGCGAGCCGCTCCGCCACCGGCCGCACCTCGTAGGGCGTACCGCTCAAGCCATGAAGGCAGAGGATCGACGTAGCATCGAAGTCGCCGGCGGCGGTAGGCAGGAGCTTGAACTCGCCGGCATCGACACCCTCCGGAACGTTGAAATTCACTACAGCTCCTCGCGCGCGCACGCCTCGGCGACGCGGATCACGTCGCGCAGGGCGACTCCCGCCTTGCGGGCGGCGCGCTTGCAATCGTCGTACTCGGCCGAAACATCGAGCCCCCCGTCGAGTCGCTCGACGACCTTGATACCGATGCGGCCGTAGGGGGTCATGACCCGGCGCTCTTCGCGCCCGAGCATGACTCGATCCCACTCGCTGGTCCGCACGCCCAGGGTGGTGGACTCGCGGAAGAGGATCTGCGCCATCTCCACTCGATCCGAGAGACGCGCCAGCACTCGCACCAGGAAGCCCGGGCGGTTCTTCTTCATCTGCACGTTCTGGATCGAGACGTCGAGGGCGCCGGCCTCGAGCAGACACTCCATCAGGTAGTCGAAGTGCTCCGGATTGAGGTCGTCGAGGTTGCACTCGAGAGCGACGATGCGATCGGAGCCCATCCCCCCCGTGCGCCCCAGGACTGCGCGCAACACGTTGGGCATCGGGCCCGGCCGATCGTTGCCGGCGCCCAGACCCACCGCCTCGATCGTCATCGCGGGCAGCTCGCAGAACTCGTCCACCACGCAGCGCAGGATCGCCGCGCCCGTCGGCGTCACCGTTTCCCAGGCGACGTGAGCGGGGACGGTGGGTATGCCGCGCAGCAGCTCCAGGGTCGCGGGCGCGGGAAGCGGCAGGCGGCCGTGATCCGTCTCCACCGTGCCGTGACCCAGAGCAACCGGAGTCGAGGTAACACGCTCGATCTCCATGCGGTGCAGCGCGATCGCGGCGCCGGTGATGTCGACGATCGAATCGACCGCGCCTACCTCGTGGAAGTGGACCTCGTCTGGAGAGGTACCGTGAACCCGGGCTTCGGCGTCCGCGAGAGCCGTGAAGATCTCGAGCGTCCGCTCGCGTACCGCGGCGGCGAGCTTCGCCTTTTCGAGAAGCTTTCGAACGTCGGAGAAGGTCCGGCCGTGCGAGTGGGAACGAGGGTGCGTCTCCGCGGGCGAATGCTCGTGCGAGTGGTCATGCAGGTGGCCCTGGCCCGCCGCCGACTTCGCCTTGCGCGCCCTTGCCTTCTTCTTCTTCGGCGCGCCCTTCGTCTTCGATCCGCCCCCGCCCCCCTCCAGCACCACGAGGTGGCGAGCCGCCAGTGCACCCCGCTTTACCCGACCTACCCGCAGCCGATGCTCGACCCCGAGCCCCGCGAGATCGGCCTCGAGCGCCTTGCGAGACAGACCCAGATCCAGCATCGCAGCCAGGAACATGTTGCCGGCGATCCCCGAGAACGCATCGAGGTGCAGCACCCTGCCCGGCCGGGACGACAGCGTGCGGCGCGACGCCTTCGCGCTAGAGCCGGTTGATGAGCGTCGCGACATAGGCGGCACCAAATCCGTTATCGATGTTGACGACGCTGACGTTCGAGGCGCAGCTCGTCAACATCCCGAGCAGCGCCGTCACGCCGCCGAGGGAAGCCCCGTATCCCACGCTGGTCGGCACGGCGATGACCGGTTTATCCACCAACCCGCCCACGACCGAGGGAAGCGCGCCCTCCATCCCCGCGACCACGATCAGAACACGCGCCGAGCGCAGCACGTCCTGGGACGCGAGCAGGCGATGGATCCCCGCCACCCCGACATCCTGGAGCAGCTCGACTTCGTTGCCGAAGCGGCGCGCCACCACCACCGCCTCACGAGCGATGGGCGCGTCGCTCGTCCCCGCCGACACCACGGCGATCGACCCCTTGCCCGCGTTCGGGACCTCGGCGGGGCCGAACCACAAGACCCGGGCGTCGGCCTCGTACACGCCCTCGGGGTGCCGCTCCAGAACGACCCGAGCGACCGCCTCCTCGATCCGGGTAACGAGACAATCCTGCTCGGCGCCACTCAGGGCCTCGACCACCTCGGAGATCTGCGCCGCGCTCTTTCCCGGCCCGAAGATCACTTCGGGAATTCCCATGCGGAGCGAGCGGTGGGTATCGACCCGGGCCGAGGCGGTATCGACGAAGGGTGGCCGGGCCAGCGACTCGAGGGCGCCGTCGACCTCGAGGTTCCCGTCGCGCACCTGCTCCAATAGTTCCCGAACCCGGTCTCGAGTCACGCGAATCTCATTCCTTCGCTTTCAGGACTCGCGGCGGCGCGAGGGGCGAGGGGATACGGCCAGCCGCAAGCCCGCGCTTCAATCCCTGCCCCGGTCCGCGCTCCAGTGCGCAGTCGCTCGATCCAGACACCGCACGGTATCAGAAGCGAAGAAGCAGCGCCGTGTCGAGCAGATGAACGAAGATCACGCTCCCGGCACGGGGATCATCACCACCAGGCCGCCCAGCTCACCCGCGCGATCCGTCAGCTCGCACTCGATCCGCAGCTCCGGGTTCGTGCCCCGAGCCATCGCGAGCTCGTGGAGCTGCTCCTCGGCGCCATCGAGGGCGAGGGTCGGAATGGAGGGGAGGAGCCGAGCCTGCAGGGTGTCGGCGATCGCCGAGGCGACGTGGGAAGCGAGCACATTGCCCACCTCCATCAAGGCCGATTCCACCGTCTCGGGGGGCATCTCTTCGTCGGCGCTCGCCCCCAGCAGCTGACGCACCACGGCGTCGCACATCGAAGGACGAAAGAGAATCCCCACGATCGCGTTCACGCAGCCGTCGAACTCGAAGATCACCCCGGAGCACCAGGGCTCCTCGTCCTCGGACTGATCAGCCGCCTGCAGCCGGCCGACCCTGGCACGAGGAGGGTCCATCGTGATCGTCCGGCCCGTGAGCTGGGCGAACGCATGCGCGGCGTGCCCCGCGCCAATGCTCGCGAGCTCGCTCAAGCGATCGATTTCAGACTCGGCCACGTTCGTCTCCTCGACCTCAAACGAGGTGGTTGAGGTCCAGCAGGAAGACGGGTCGCCCATCTTCGAGAATCGTCATGCCTGCGAGCATCTTCACCGCCGTGAGGAGCTTGGGAACGGGCTTGACGTAGATTTCCTGTTGACTCGAGAATTCTTCGACCCGCAAGGCAACCCGCTCACCTCTCACCTCGATGATCGCAAGAGGGGTGGGGTCGGGAATCGGGCCACTCTCGATCTTGATACAGCGGGCGAGGTCGAGCACGAGCACCGGATCGTCGTCGACCAGGGTGAACGACTCGGCGCCGCTCTCCTCGATCTCGCTCGCCGGCACCTCGAGGATTCGTTCGACCTTCGTGATGGGCAGCGCCACGCGCTCCCCACCGACACCGACGATCATGACCCGCTGCACCGCAGCCGTGATCGGGACCTCGAGGCGGGTCGTCGTACCGCGCCCGAGCTCGGTGTGGAGCTTGACCGTTCCGCCGAGAGCCTCGATCGTGGCTCGCACCGCGTCCATCCCGACGCCGCGCCCCGACACCTCGGAGACGTTCGCGGCGGTCGAGAGCCCGGGCCTGAAGATCAGCTCGGCGATCGCGTCATCCGGCAGATCCACGGCGAGATCCGGATGCAGCAGCCCCGACTCGATCGCGCGCGAACGCACCGAATCGAGGTCGATCCCGCGACCGTCGTCGCATACCTCGATCAAGATGGAGTTCTTCTCTCGCCGCGCTTCGATCACGATGTGCCCGACCTCGGTCTTGCCGGCGGGGATCCGCTCTTCGAGGCTCTCGATGCCGTGGTCGACCGCGTTGCGCACGATGTGGAGGAGCGGCTCGTTGAGGCGATCCAGGATCGATCGATCGAGCTCGAGCTCGGTACCGAGAAGCTGGACCTCGACCCGCTTGCCGAGACTCTCGGCGACCTTGCGCGCCACCCGAGGCAGGTTCTCCATCACGCGCAGCAGGGGCGTGGTACGCAGATCGAGCACCCGTCGCTGGAGCTCGTTCACCCGGCGATCCACCCGGTCGTAACAGGCCGCCTGCTCCGGGGTCCGGATCGCCTCGCTCGATGTGCCGCGCAGCTGGCGTGTGCTGAGGATCACCTCGCCCACGCTGCCGAGGAATCGATCGAGGGTCTCGGTTCGTACGCGCACGGTCGGAGCCGGCGCAGCCGCTACAATCTCGAGCCGAGCGGGCGCTGGGCCAGGGAGGCTCGTGGGCGAGGCCGGAGCCCCGGGCTCTTCAGCGCTGACCCCGGCCGGGGTCAGCGCCAGACTTTTTTTTTTGAATCCCCATCGGATTCCAGGGCCGCCATCACGGCCGCGAGATCCGGATCGATCTCCTCGGAGGTCCGAGACGCCGTCGCGATCTCGGGCGCAGGGCCCTCGCTCGAAGCCTCGCGCAGGGGAATGCTCGCCGGTTCAGCGGTCGACCTCGAAAGCTCCGCGATCAGCTCCGGCCGAGGCGGCGGCGCCTCACCCGTCTCGCTCACGATTGCGACCATCTGCTCGAGGTTCTCGAGGCCGCGGAAGAGCAGCGCGAGTTCTTCGGGGCCGCCGAGGCGGCCCGCTGCGCGGATCCCCTCCATATGGTCTTCGAGGGCGTGCGAGACCTCGGTCACGGAGTCGTAGCCGAGGGAGGCCGCCATCGACTTGATCGAGTGCGCCATCCGGAAGATCACGTCGATGGACTCCACCGACGCCACGTCCTTCTCGAGCTCGAGCAGGGCGTTCCCGATCTCCGCGAGGTGCTCCGCAGACTCTTCCAGGAAGAGCTTGCGGTATTTACCCATATCGAGGGCCAAGAACCTACTCGCTCTTCTCGAGGATCTTCGCCATCGTCTGGAGCACGGCGTCCGGCTTGAAGGGCTTCACGATGAAATCGCGAGCGCCTGCCTGCAGGGCCTCCATCACCAGGATCTCCTGACCCAGGGCGCTGCACATCACGACGCACGCGCCCGGATCCTCGGCGAGGATTCCCTTGACGGCGTCAATGCCCGAACGCTTGGGCATCACGATGTCCATGGTGACGAGATCCGGACGCAGCTCGTTGAACTGCTCCTGCGCCTCGATTCCGTTGGTCGCCTCTCCCACGACTTCATAGCCTTCCGGCTCGATGATCTCGCGGATCATCTGTCGCATGAACGAAGCGTCGTCTGCGATGAGTACTCGGGCTTTCATCATTTCTCCCATCGGAGAAACAGCCTCACGCGGCTGCTCTCTCAATCAGCTCTGCCGCCCGCGCCACCAGTCGGCGCGGGTCGATCAGATTCACTACTCGACCATCCAATGGCCTTCGCTCGACCACTACTTCGGGTCCCCGGGTCAATCCCAGCTCCCCGTCCACCAGACCCACGACCCCATCGATCGGAAGACCGAAGCAGGCCGCCTCGTCGGGTTGATCCGTCAGCACGAGGAAGAGCTGCTCCTCGCCGGGCTCGTGCGATCGCATTGGATCGCCTCCCAACAGGAGGTGCGGTGCCACGACGGGCAGCGCGTCTCCGTGCCAGTTCATTGCGCCGCCGTTCTCGCGCACCACGGTCGGGACACACGTCACTTCCGCGTGCTCCACCACCTCGAGCACCTCGGAGATCGGGAGCGCATAGATCGTCCCGCTGATCTCGAAGGTGATGAGTCGGCCTCCTCGGGCGGCTACGGTGGATTCGGAGGCGCTCATTCCCCCTCCTCCCCGTTCACGTCGGACGTCCTGTAATCACGCAGCAGGTTTCGCAGCGTCTCGGCGACGGCGAGCAGATCCTCGGAGCCCTCGACGATGCGGCCGACGGTCTCGAGCTGGCGGCTCGCCGTGAGCGCGACCTCCTGGACCGCCTCGTCGTTGCCATCGGCGCCCTTCTTGAGCTCGTCCATCGACGCCACCATGCGCTCGGCGCTCATCGCATGCTCGTCGGCGCCGTGGAAGATCTCTTCGGATCGCGTCGCCGCTTCACCCACCGCCATGCTGATCTGACCCAGGGCGTCCGCGATCGTATTCACATCCTCACGCCCCTCGCCGATCACCTGACCGGATTTGCGCATCTCGTCCGCGACCTCGTTGGTGTCGGATTGAATCTCGTGGATCAGCTTCGAGATCTCTTCGGCGCTCTGCCCCGCGCTGTCCGAGAGCTTTCGGATCTCGTCGGCCACGACCGAGAAGCCGCGGCCCGCCTCACCCGCGCGCGCGGCCTCGATCGAGGCATTGAGCGAGAGCAAATTGGTGCGATGAGCGACGCTAGTGATGATCTCGGTGATCTGGTGCACGTGACGAGTCTTGGCCTCGAGGTCGAAGACCATGTTGCCCGCCTGCTCGACGTGCTGGAAGACGGTGCGCATCTTCTCGATCGCCAGGCGCGAGATCTCGACACCCGTGTTGGCCTTCTGATTCGCCTCGGCGGCAAAACCGAAGGCCTCACGCGCCCGACCCGAGTTGAGCTCGATCTCGGATGAAATCTCCAGGATCAGCGACGAGGCCCGGTCGAGCAGCTCGCGCTGATGCGCCGACTCGTCCGCCGCGTTCGAGACGGTGGCCGAAATTCCCTCGTTGCCCTCGCGCACGTGCTGGATGTCGCGGGTCAGCTCCTGGGCGGCCAGGGTCACGCTGTCGGCGTTGCGCTGCACGTGGCCAACGAAGGTCTTGAGCTTGGCCAGCATGGCGCGAACGCTCATCGAGAGGTCGTCGGTCTCGTCGGAGAACATCTGTTGCTTCGGGACCTGCACGCTCACCGCGAGGTTGCCGTCGCGAATCTGCTCGGTGACGTCGCGCAGGACCGCGAAGCGCTGGCCCAGGCTGCGCGAGAGGAAGAAGCCGATCGCTCCGCCGACCCCGAGCGCAATGAAGGCCGAGCCCCACTCGGGAAAATCGAGCCCGAGAGCACGGATGAGTTGAGGCAGGGCGGCTGCCGAGGCGGCCACGGCCAGGGATCCGAAGACGAATTTGTGCGTCAGAGCGATTCTCACTCACCCCCTATCGGCCCCACCGGCAACTAGCTTGAAGGGCTACTGAATCGTTGGGGGGCGGAGGGGCGGCTCGCGGGCAGGGCTCGAAACGGGGGCGACGGCGAGCGGAATCAGAAGTGCCGCCAGCCCTTCGCGGTGTCGATGTGAGGCATTCCGCGCAGGCCCGGATGTCTGGAAATTCTTCCAATTTCCGTCACCACCACACCCAGGCGCCGGCCCAGCTCCGCGCTCCCCACCGGGCGAGCGGACCTCACCCGCGGAGCGCGCAGGCTGAAGAGCAGCTCGTAGTCCTCGCCGCCGGCCAGGCAGAGCGGATCGGGATCGAGCCCCAGGCGTTCGCATGCGGCTGCGAAGCCGCGTGGACGCGGCACCCGGGAGACATCGATCTCGGCCCCCACCCCGCTGGCCCGGAGAATCTGGCCGAGGTCGCTCGCGAGTCCGTCCGAGAGATCGATGCAGGCTCCGACATCCCGGCGACGCGCCAGGGCGAGGCCGGCGTCGATGCGGGCCACGGGCAGATGGCGAATCGGCGCTCCCCTCTCGTGGCACCGCGCCAGCGCGAGCGCGGCCCCGCCGAGCGAGCCGGTCACGAAGATCCGATCTCCGTCCCTCGCGGCGCAGCGCCTCAAGGCTCGGCCCCGCCTCACCGCCCCGAGCACCGTGACCGTCGCAGCCGTCTGCCCGGACCGACTCAGGTTGCCGCCCACGAGGGGGCAGCCGTACTCCTTCGCCTCCCGGGCGAATCCCCTCACGAAGCCATCGAAGCGGCGCAGCTCGAGGGTCGGGGGCGCGCAGAGTGCGAGGGTGCAGGCGACGGGACGCGCCCCCATCGCGGCGAGATCGGAGAGGTTCGCGATGAGTGCGCGTCGCCCGATTGCGGCCGGCGACTGATCCTGCCAGCGAAAGTGCACACCCTCGACGCAAGCGTCGGTGCTGATGACGAGATCTTCGCCGGAGCGAGGCCGAAGCAGGGCCGCATCGTCCCCGATTCCGAGCAGCACCTCGCGCGTCACCGGCCCCGAGATCCGGGCGCCGATCCGCTCGATCAGGTGTTGCTCACCGAGTTCGCCAATCGTCCGCACGCGTGCGAGCGTACGCGCTGGACGAGCGAAGCGCCCGCCCTGACGGCCGCACTGCGGGGAGGCACTGGGAGGCCGGAATCAGCTCTCGTTGGATTCGGCGGACTCGCCCGCGGCCGACGCGGCGCCGTGGGGAAGGGGTCCGGGGCCCGACGGGAGGGGCAGACTCCGCGGACGCCAGATGACGGGCCGCTCGAGCGCGAAGTCGAGCAGCTCGCGCATCGTCCGCACCGGGATGAACTCGATCTTGCGCTTGATTTCGCGCGGGATCTCGGCGATCTCGGACATGGAACGCTCGGGCAGGATCACCCGATGAATTCCCGCTCGAAGCGCCGCCAGCGCCTTTTCGCGCACGCCGCCGACGGGCAGTACGTGCCCGCGCAGGGTCACCTCGCCCGTCATCGCCACATCGCTCCGCACCGGGTTCCCCGTTGCGAGGGAAACCAGGGCCGTCGCCATCGTGACTCCGGCCGACGGGCCATCCTTCGGGATCGCACCGGCGGGCACATGCACGTGCACCTCGTTGCGGGTCAGCGCTGCGTCGTCGACATCGAGATCGGAGAGGATCGAGCGCGCATAGCTGAGCGCCGCCTGGGCCGACTCCTTCATCACGTCACCCAGCTGGCCCGTGAGCACCAGCCCACTGCCTCGCGTCACCGTCGCCTCGAGGCTCAGCACCTCACCTCCGGCCTCGGTCCACGCCAGCCCGTTCGCGACCCCTACCTCGTTGTCGCGGATCGTGATGTCGTTCTGGAAGGGCGCGGGCCCGAGGTAACGCGACAAGTTGCGGCGCGTCACCGATACCGGGTCGAGCTTCCCCTCCACGGCACGGCGAGCCACCTTGCGGCACACCTGGGCGATCTGGCGCTCGAGGTTTCGCACCCCGGCCTCGTGGGTGTATTCGCGGCAGACCAGATCCACGGCGGAGCGCGACCAGGTGAGCTGGCTCGGCCCGAGCCCGTGCTCCGCGATCTGGCGCGGGATCAGGAAACGACCCGCAATCGCCGACTTCTCCTCGGGCGTATAGCCAGAGAGCCGGATCACCTCCATGCGATCGCGCAGAGGAGCCGGGATGGGATCGAGCATGTTCGCGGTAGCGATGAAGAGCACGTTCGAGAGATCGAAGGGCACGCCCAGGAAGTGATCGCTGAACTTGTCGTTCTGCTCCGAGTCCAGGACTTCGAGCAGGGCCGCCGACGGGTCGCCCCGGAAGTCGGCCCCGAGCTTGTCGATCTCGTCCAGCATGAATACAGGATTGCGGGTCCCGGCGGTCTTCAGCGCCTGGACGATTCGCCCCGGCAGAGCGCCCACATAGGTACGGCGATGCCCGCGAACCTCGGCCTCATCGCGCACGCCGCCCAGGGAGATGCGCACGAACTCGCGCCCCATCGCGCGCGCGATCGAGCGGCCGAGGGAGGTCTTGCCCACACCCGGCGGGCCCGAGAAGCAGAGGATCGGGCCCCGGGAGTCCTCGCGCAGCTTTCGCACGCTCAGGAATTCGAGGATGCGCTCCTTCACGCCATCGAGGTGAGCGTGGTCCTCATCGAGGATCGAGCGTGCGCACTCGAGGTCGAGTCGATCGGGAGATTGCCGGGCCCAGGGGAGCTCGACCATCCAATCGAGATAGTTGCGCACCACCTGGGCCTCCGGACCGTCGGGGTGCATGCGCTCGAGCCGGCTCAGCTGACGCATCGACTCCTCGTAGGCTTCGCCGGTCAGCTCCGCGTCGTCGATCTTGGCGCGATACTCGTCCACCTCTTCGCCGCGCGGATCCACCTCGCCGAGCTCGCTCTGGATGGCTCGAAGCTGCTCGCGCAGCAGCGCCTCGCGTTCGCCGCGGGACATCTCTTCCTTGGCCTGGTACTGGATCTCGGCCTGCATGGTCGAGACGTCGAGTTCGCGCCTCACCAGCGAGTCCACCCGGCGCAGGCGCGCCAGGGGATCCTGGATTTCGAGAACCTCCTGGGCCTCGCTCAGGCGAAGCTGAAGATTGGACGCCACGATATCCGCGAGCCGACCGGGCTTGTCGATGTTCGTCGCAATCGAAAGAACCTCGGGCGGTAGATTCTTGAGTGGGAGCAGCTCCTCGACCCGGCAGCGCACGGCCCGGACCAGGGCCTCGCTCTCCACGCACCACTCCTCGGACTCGTCCGTCGGCAATGCCACGGTACGAGCCCAGGTGCTCGATTCGCAATCGAGGAAGGCCTCGATGCGGGCCTTCGAGAGACCTTGAACCATGACCTTGAGCCGCCCATCGGGCATGCGCAGGCTGCGCATCACCATTGCGACGGTGCCGACACGATAGAGATCGTCGGGGTCGGGATCGAGGCTCTCGGGGTCACGTTGAGCGACGAGCAGCACCATACGATTGCCCGCCAGTGCGTCCTCCACGGCGGCGATCGAGGATTCGCGCGCGACGAAGAGCGGAAGCACCATGTAGGGAAAGAGCACGAACTCCCTGAGCGGAAGCACCGGCAGCTCTTCCTGCGCCGAATTCACGGGGGGGGTCTCAGTCATTGCTGCGCTTTTCGACGTGGCGACTCAGCAACTTGAGGAGGCGAAGCGCGCGCCTCGGGCACAACCGTACATAATCAAGCGCAACCAACGCATACTCACGCTCCTTCAGTGTGCAAGTCTCGCGCAAGCCACTCGGAACGCGGAGCTCCCCGGAATCGTGGGTAGGTAATACAAAGAAGAGCGTCGTTCATGGCGAGATCAGACGCAAGCGTGGAATCCGCCGGCGCAGGGACCGGCGGGGTCAATCGAGGGAAACGATCCGATTGCGCTTCACTTCGAGCAGGAAGGGGCGCTTGCGCGCGTTGCCGTCGGGCATCACGCTGATCACTCCCGAAGCCCCCGGATACGCCTGGGTGTGGAGGATCGCGCTCTGGACTTCGTCTCGGGTCATCGGCCCCTGGCGCGCCAGCCGCACGAGAACGAGCCGTGTCACGTCATAGCCATGGGCAGAGAAGACATCCGGCCGGCCTTCGAAGGTGTGGGAATAGTCCTCCACGAATTCGGAGACGAAGGGAAAGCGACTCTCCGGATCGAAAGGCGCCGAGATCACGGAGCCCTTCACGTGTTCGCGTCCGATTCGAACGAGATCCTCGTGCACCCAATCGCCGGTTCCGAGCAGCACGACTCCGCCGACCTCGTGGAAGGTGAGCTGGGGTGCGATGAGTACGACTTTGTCGTGGGAGTCTGGAATGAAGAGGGCATCGAAGTCGACCCGGGGCGGCAGGGGTTCGCCCTTGGGTCCGAGGATCCGGTAGGCGACGCTGCGCGCGACCGCTGCATCGGAGGCTTCGAGGCGCCGACCCCGGCGCATCAGCGCCTCCCGATGCTCGAGCGCCTCTTCTTCTCCCTTGCTGAGCAGGGAGTAACCGATCATGCGCCGGATCGGATCGGCGAAGTCCGTCGAGTTGGGGTCGTAGCCCGAAGACGCCACGACGAAGCCGCCGTGATCCTCGACCGCCTGCCAGAAGTGATCGCGCATGCGCCGGCCATAGACATCCTTGGGATAGAGGACGGCGAAGCGGCGGGCGCCGAGCTGCCCGGCCGCGTGATCGACCAGGGCGCGGATTTCGTCGTCGGGGGTCGTGCGGAAACGGAAGACATAGGGACGCTCGCGCGGCACCTCCTCGCGAGAGGTCAACGCCAACATCGGCACCTCGAGGAAGTTGGCCTCGACGGCCGCGGCCGCGGCGGTGGCCCCGAGGAGCGGCCCCACGATGGCAACCAGATCTTCTTCGGCCGCGAGCTCTCGCACCGCGCGCACCGCGCCCTCGGCGGTTCCCTGACTGTCGCGAACCACGATGCGGAGGCCGCTCCGGGGCGGCGCTTCGATGTCGGGCATCTCGCCGGCGCTGAGCATGTCCCGGTGAATGTCGGAGCCTCGCCCCAGGCCGGAGATTTCGTCCGCCGCGCGATCGTTGGCTGCGTCGGGTGAGGCGATCGTCGATACCGGCGCGAAGATGTTCGCGGCGAGCATGATGCCGCGCAGACTCTCCTCGCCATACTCCGCGAAGCGGCCACTCAGGGGCAGGACGACGCCGAGCGTGCCGGCGGCGCCTCGTGTGCTGGGCAGGGGCAGCTCTGCCAGCTCGGCGAAGGTCGGCAGTGCCTGGCGGGGATCGACGATGGGCTGACGCAGGCGGATCGACTCCTCGACCTCGGCGTAGAGGGATGCGTCGGATTCGTCGAGCTCGATGCGGCGGGCACGTTTGAAGAATCGATTGGCAGAGCCGAAATCACCGACCACGAGATCCCGCCGCGCACGCAGCAGCAGCACCCGGCCCGCCGGCGGCTCGCCATCGAGACGATCGGCGAGATCTTCGAGCTCCTCGTCCGTCAGGGTGTCCATCGCGCTCGCGATCTGCAGATCGAGATCCGCGAGGCCGACGTCGAACTCGACCGCCAGCTCGGGATCGGGGACCGCCCTCCCCAGATCCTCGTACGCGGCCCGGCGTTCGCGAATACGCCACTCGAGGCTGTCCACCGGATCGATGCTGAGATCGGCCAGCAGCCGATAGGCGAGCCGGCGATCGCTCGGAGCGAGACGCTCGAAGTCGATGCGAGAGAGCAGACGCCGAGCGGCGACGAGATCGCCCCGCTGGCTCTCCATTCCAGCCAGCAGCAAGCGGGCGCTGTCGGCGGTCGAGTCGCCGGGATAGTCGCGCACGATGAGGCGAAGCCAGCGAATCGCCGCCTCCTCGTCACCCGCCTCGAGCGCAAGCTCGGCCAGGCGATAGGCTGCATCGTCCGCCAGGCCGCTCTCCGGGTAGCGAATCACGAAGGCTTCGAGCTCGGAGGCGCCCGCGGCGGGGTCGCGGTCGCTCAGGTTCACGGCAGCGGTGTAGCGTTGCCGCTCCTCATCGCTCGCAGGGCGGGAAGGCCCCTGGGTCGTACAGCCCGCGAGCCCGATCGCGAGAAGGGCCGGGATGAGGATGGGGACGAGGACTGGAATGAAAGAGTCGAGGCCGCGGCGGAAGCTCACGCGTAGCCCTTCGTTGGCGATCCCCAATTCCCCCTCCTCCACCGGCGCGAAGGCGCAACCGTCGCATGATGCGGCGTCGAGGGCAACTTCGCGCTCTCTCTGCCATCGGCTCGCCCGGGTTATTCGTGAAGCACGTAGCGAGGGCGACAAGAGTGCTCACGAATAATTCGGGCTCGTGGCGGCTCGAAGATAGAACAGGGC
Source organism: uncultured Myxococcales bacterium (assembly GCA_965371385.1). Classification (GTDB taxonomy): domain Bacteria; phylum Myxococcota_A; class UBA9160; order UBA9160; family UBA4427; genus CBDUYG01. Next base: position 22,419 of record CBDUYG010000003.1, read on the forward strand.
ACTGCGAAAGGAGCAGCGGAACGCGCAGCTCGGATCACTCGAAGAGATCCTTCAGCTTGTCGAGGAAGCCCTTCGTCGTGGGGGAGACCTCGGTTCCGCTCTCCTCGGCGAACTGCTCGAGCAGCTCGCGCTGGCGCTCGTTCAGCTTGGTCGGGACCTCGACGAAGATACGGGCGAAGAAATCCCCTCGCATACGCTGGAGCTGGGCGGTCTCGAGCCGGGGATTGAGGGGCGGTACGCCCTTGCCGCGCAGACGCAGCACCTTGCCCGACTGGGTGCCCTCGGGAATCGACATCGTGACCCGGCCCTCGAGGGTCGGAATCTCGACCTCGCCGCCCAGGGTCGCGGTGACGAAGGGGACGGGGACCTGGCAGTGGAGGTCGATTCCGTCTCGCTCGAAGAGCTCGTGGGGGGCGATCGAGATCACGACATAGAGGTCGCCGGGCTCACCGCCCGCGATCCCCGCCTCGCCCTCGTTCGTGAGACGCAGGCGCGTTCCGTCCTCGACGCCGGCGGGATACTTCACCTTGATGTTGCGAAGGCCCTCGACGCGCCCGGCCCCCCGGCAATCCCGGCACGGGTCGCGCAGGATCTCGCCCGCGCCCGCGCAGGCGTCGCAGGGGCGATTGACCCGGAAGAATCCCTGCTGGAACGCGATCTGACCCGCCCCTCCGCAGCGGCCGCAGCGCTCGGGCTCCGACCCCTCGCGCGCGCCCGAGCCATCGCAGGTCTTGCAGGGGCTCATGCGGGGGATCTCGATCGAGACCTCATCGCCGCTGAGCACCTTCTCCAGGTCGATCTCGAGGTTGTAGCGGAGGTCGGCTCCGCGCCGGCCCCGGCCGCGCCGCCGGCCACCCTGGCCGCCGCTGAAGATATCGCCGAAGAGGTCGTTGAAGATGTCGGCAAAGCCGCCCATATCGCCGAAATCCGGAGCGCGTCCGGCTCCGCTCACGCCGGCATGGCCGAACCGGTCGTAGGCGTTGCGTTTTTCGGGATCCGAGAGGATGGCGTAGGCCTCCGAGAGCTCCTTGAACTTCTCTTCGGCACCCGGGTCGTCGCCGTTCCGGTCGGGGTGGTATTGCAGGGCCAGCGCGCGGTAGGCCTTCTTCAGCTGATCGTTGCCGGCGTCTCGGGGGACACCCAGAATCTCGTAATAGTCTCGTCTGCTCACGGAAACCGCCCAGAATCAGAGGGAAGGGAATTAAAGGGGCTACGTATTCGGCGCGCTGGCGCACGCGACGGGTGCAGTCAGGGGCCGCCAACCGGCGCGCCGTTCCGTCCTTGGATTGGAGTTCGAAGGCGGCACTCTAAGCACCCGATCCAGAGTCGCAAGGGCGGGGAAGAACGTTTTCTCTGCCCGCATTCATCGCTGGGAGGTGGAACGAGGAATGGGTCTCCGGCTCCAGCACGCACTCTGGCCGACAGGGCGCCGCCTCGGACGCCCCTGAGCTGCCGCGGGTGCGTCAGACCCATTCAACGGTCCACTTCCACGTGGCTGCCGGACGAGGTGCTGGGTCGGCTTTGCGCGTTCGATGGCCATTTCTGAACAATTTTTGGCGAGAATTGTTCAAAATAAAGGAATTCAGTGGATGGCACGGACTCGATCGAGCGTGCGCTCAGAAGATCGTGGCCGGCCTGGGATTGCACGGGCCGCCCCGGAATCGCCGGCTGCCTACTTGTCTTCTCCGCCCAGCGCCGCGTAGAGCTTCTCGGTCATCTCGTAGCTGACCGTCGCGAGCGACTCGATCGCGGCCTTGAGGGCCTCGTAGTCCGCCTCCTCTTTCAGGAGGTTCTGGGCGTTCTCGACGGCCTTGATGATGGCGTTGCGGTCGCCCTCGTCGATGCTCTCGGCGAACTCGTCGACGGTGCGCTCGGTGGAGTAGATGAGGCCACTCGCCCGGTTCCTCAGCTCGACCATGGAGCGCCGATCGCGATCCGCGTCGGCGTGTCCCTCGGCCTCTTCCACCAGCCGGTCGACCTCTTCGTCCGAGAGGCCACTCGAGGCGGTGACGCGAATGCTCTGGCTCTTGCCGGTGCCGAGATCCTTGGCGGAGACGTTCGTCACGCCGTCGGTATCGATGCCGAAGGTCACCTCGATCTGGGGCACTCCGCGAGGAGCCGGCGGGACTCCGACCAGCTCGAAGCGTCCGAGCGACATATTGCCGGCCGCCATCTCGCGCTCGCCCTGGATCACGTGAATCCGCACCACGTCCTGGTTGTCTTCGGTGGTGGAGAAGACCTGGCTCTTGGTCGTGGGGATGGTCGTATTCTTCTCGATGATCTTGGTCGCCACGCCGCCCTGGGTCTCGACGCCCAGGGAAAGGGGCGTGACGTCGAGCAGGAGCACATTCTCGACCTCGCCGCTGAGCACGGCGCCCTGGATGGCGGCGCCGATCGCGACGACCTCGTCGGGGTTGACGCTGCGGTTGGGCTCGCGGCCGAAGATCTCGCTGACCCGCTCGATGACCCTGGGCATGCGCGTCATGCCACCGACCAGTATCACCTCGTCGATATCGGTCTTCTCGAGATCCGCGTCCGCGAGAGCGGTGACACAGGGCTCCTCGAGGCGCTCGATGAACTCGGCTACCAGCTCCTCGAGCTCGCTGCGCCCGAGGCTCAGCACCAGGTGCTTGGGCCCCTCGTCGTCGGCGCTGATGAAGGGCAGGTTGATGTCGGTCTCCTCGGAGGACGAGAGCTCGTGCTTCGCCCGCTCCGCGGCCTCCTTGAGGCGCTGAAGCGCCATCGCGTCCTCGCGCAGATCGATCCCGGACTCTTCTTGAAAACGTTGGGACAGATGTGCGACGAGGCGGTTGTCAAAGTCCTCGCCGCCCAGGAAGGTATCGCCGTTGGTGCTCTTCACCTCGAAGACGCCGTCGCCGATCTCGAGCACCGAGACATCGAAGGTGCCGCCGCCGAGGTCGAAGACCACGATCTTCTTGTGCTCGGTTTCGTTCAGCCCATAGGCGAGGGCGGCCGCGGTGGGCTCGTTGATGATGCGCAGGACGTTGAGCCCGGCGATCGTGCCCGCCTCCTTGGTAGCGTGGCGTTGGGCATCGTTGAAATAGGCCGGCACGGTGACGACGGCGTCCGTCGCAGGCTCGCCCAAGTACTCCGAGACCGTGTCACGCAGCTTTGCGAGGATGACCCCGGAGATCTCCTGAGGGGAGCGGGCCTCGTCCGCGACGTCCACCCAGGCGTCCCCGTTCTCGGCTGCGACGATCGGGAAGGGCGCGACTTTGGCGAAGTCCGTCACCTCGGCGCAATCGAGCTTGCGGCCGATCAGGCGCTTGCAAGCGAAGACGGTGCGATCGGGATTCGTGACGGCCTGACGCTTCGCAATCTGTCCGACGAGCTTCTCGTCGGACGCGGTGAAGGCCACCATCGAAGGGGTCGTGCGGGAGCCCTCGGCGTTCGCGATCACCTCGGCGTTACCGGACGTCATGACGGCTACGCACGAGTTCGTCGTGCCGAGGTCGATCCCAATGACCTTGCTCATCGCCGCCTTCTCCCAGCCCGGTACGGGCTGCGGCAAGACAACCCCGGGACTACTCCTGCTCAGCCTTCGAGACGATGACCCGAGTCGGTCGGATCATTCGATCGCGCAGCTGATAACCCTTCTGGAGCACCTGGACGATCGAGTTGGGCGGCACGTCGGCAGTGGGCACTTGTGCCATCGCCTCGTGGACCGCAGGATCGAAGATCTTCCCTTCTGCTTCGATCACGACCACGCCGTGCTTCTCGAGTGCTCCCAGTAGCTCGCGGTGTACGAGTTCGACACCCTGCAAGAGACTCTGGAAGTCCCCGTCCCCACTTTGCTCCCCATGCTCCAGCGCTCGTTCGAGGTTATCGACACTCGACAACAAGTCCTTGACGAGATTCTGATGACCGAATTGAAAGCTGTCCTGACGCTCCTTGAGGGTGCGCTTGCGGAAGTTCTCGAACTCGGCCTGGAGGCGGGTGTATTGGTCCTGGATCTCCGCGAGCTCGGCGTCGCGGGCCTCGTACTCGGCCTTGAGGGCTTGGAGCTCCTGGGAGAGCAGCTCGATCGTCATCTTGTCGGCGGATTCGGGGCCGCCGGCTTCACCCTTCCCCTCGCCAGCCTGGACCTTGCGCTCGTCGTAGGATTCTTCGGCCTCGCGCAGGGCGGCCTCCATCTCGTCCGAGATGTCGAGTTCGCCGCCCTCGGCTTCTTCTTCGTGGATCATCACCGCCCCTGATTCTTCCGATTCTTGCTGCCCTCGTTCTTCCGATGCCCGGGGCAGTCCTTTACTCCATCTATTCCATCTACTCGATCAACTCTTACTCGTGCTCTTACTCGTGCTCTTACTCGTGCTCTTTCCTGCTCTTCGTCCGATCGCGGACTCTCATGAATCGAGCTGGAGACCGGAGGAGCCGGAATCGGCCTCCCGGAACTTCTCGGTCACCAGCTCCGAGCAGTAGCGCACCAGCGGAATGATCCGCGCATAGTCCATCCTGCTCGGTCCGATCACGCCCAACACGCCCAGGGCTGTGGAGCGGCCCGAAGAACCGCCCCGATCATTCCGATCGCCGGGCGAAGCCATTGCTGCACTTCCGTGAGTGCGGCCGTAGGGGGCGGCGATCAGGGCACAGCGCTGGAGCCCGGGCTCCTCGAGATCGCCGCCGAGGGCCACGCTCACGCCGTCGTCCTGGATCAACGTCTCCATCAGATCCATCAGCCTCTCGTTCGCCTCGATGGCCGAGAGGACCTCACGCAGACGCTCGGGATCATTGAACTCGGGTTGATCGAGGAGCGCGAGGCGGGTGGCAACCA
>CBDUYG010000004.1:0-25503 GCA_965371385.1 uncultured Myxococcales bacterium
GCCGATCGGACCTGCAGCCTAGTCGAGCGCCACCGAGACGAGCTTGCTCACACCCTTCTGCTGCATCGTCACGCCGTAGAGCACGTCGGCAACCTCGATCGTGCGCTTGTTGTGCGTGATGACGAGGAACTGCGACTCCTTCGCGAGCTCGGTGATCAGGGTGTTGAAGCGCCCGACATTGGCGTCGTCGAGGGCTGCGTCCACCTCGTCGAGCAGGAAGAAGGGTGAGGGGCGGACCTGGAAGACGGCCATCAGGAGCGCGAGCGCCGTCATCGTCTTCTCACCGCCCGAGAGCAGGTTCACGATCTGATTCCGCTTGCCCGGCGGCTGGGCCATGATGTCGACACCCGCCTCGAGCACATCCTCGGCCTCGGTCAGCATCAGGCTCGCCCGGCCGCCTCCAAAGAGCCTCGGGAAGTTCTGCGAGAAACGCTCGCTCACGGCCTCGAAGGTCTCGCGGAAGCGCTTGCGGCTGGTGCGGTTGATGCGGGAGATTGCCTCGCGCAGGGAGTTGATCGTGGTCTCGAGATCTTCCTTCTGCTCCGAGAGGAAGCGGAAGCGCTCGGCGAGCTCTTCGTGCTCCTCGATTGCGCCCAGGTTCACGTCGCCGAGGGCGCCCACCTGGCTGCGCAGCTTCTCGAGGTGCTCACGCCGAACGGGCAGCTCGAGCTCGACGAGTCGAGCGTTCTCGCGCAGGTCGCGCAGGGTCTGGGCCGGAGATTCGGTCGCGGTCTCCTCCTCGGCCGCATCTCCTTCTCGGCCCTCGAGCCTTCCCGGGGCCTGCAGCGCGGCATCAGCGACCGGCGGGGTGGTCGCCCCTCCCTGCGGCTCGAAATCCTCGACCCGGGGCGGGGTCCAGCTGGCAAGATCCACCTGCCAGCGCTCGCGGATCACCTCATCCTGGTGCTCGAGGCGCATGCTGCTCTCGCGCACGACGAGATCGGCTGCCGACACTTCCGAGCGTCGTGACTCGAGCTCGTGACGCAGACTGCGTACATCTTCTTCGGTCGTGCGCAGCGCCGACGAGCGGGCCTCGAATTCCCCTCGCACATGCTCACTCGTGCGACGCTCCTCCTCCTCGGCCGTGAGCTTGCCCGTAAGGCTCTGCTCGGCATCGAGGTTCTCCCGAAGAAGTCGCTCCCTGCGCTCTCCGGCCGCCGCAACCTCGCGCTCGCGGCGCTCGATCCACTCGCCCGTCTCCTGCACCGCACCTCGCCCCCGCGTCGCCGTCTCCTCGAGACGGTTGCGCGTCTCGACCCGGGTGCTGTGCGCCATCCGAAACTCGGCTACGCGGCTGTCGAGGCGAGAGACCTCTCGACCTGATGAGCTGATCCGAAGCCCGAGGGCATCGAGTGCGCGCTGCTTCGTCCCTCGCTCGACGCGCAGCTCCTCGACCGCCTCGACCAGGCGATGCTTCTCCTCGCCGAGCGCGTCGATCTCGCTCAGTAGCTCGGAGCGCTCGGCGACTCGCCCCTCCTGCGCCTCACCGAGAGACTTCACGCGCTCGCGGGTGCGGTCGAGATCCTTCTCGTGATTCGCAACCGCCAGCACGGCGGTGTGATGCCGATTGCGCAGATTGTCGAGATCTTCTCCGCAACGCTGCTGCAGCGTCTGCGCCTCGCGATACGCGAGCTCCCTCGTCTCGAGCTCGCGGCCGAGATGCGCCACCTCCTCGCGCAGCTCCCGCACCTCGCGCACCCTGGAGATCATGCCCGTGCCGGCGCAGTCGCCGCCGCCCCGGATCACTCCATCGGGGGAGAGCACGTCGCCCTGGGAGGTGACGAAGATGGCGGGGATCGCGCCCTCACCGTAGACCTCGAGGGCCCGGCTCAGGCTCTCGATCAAATAGACGTCGCCGAGCAGGGCCCGGGCGACTCCCTCGCAGCCCGGCTTGGGAGTCACGAACTGAAGCAGGGGCTGACCGAGGGGAACGATCCCGAGAGAGGGAGCATCGGAACGGGGCTCGACCACGAACACACCGCGTCCGGCTTCGGCCTCCCGCAGCCTCTCGATCGCGTCCACCGCCCCGGCCGCGTCCTTGATCACGATCGCCTCGGCGCGCTCGGAGAGCACGGCCTCGACTGCTCGTTCGGCGTCCCGTTCGACTTCCAACAGCTCACGCACGAGCCCGCGGATGCCGAGGCGCTCGCGCAGCTCGCTGCCGCCTTCGATCAGATGGCGAGTTGCCTCGCCGACATCTTCGCGGCGCTCGATCACCTCTTCGAGGGAAGCGAGGCGCGCATTGCGTCCCTCGAAGCGTTCGCGCGCCTGGTCGCGCGCCTCGCTGGTGGCCTCGAAAGAGCTGCCCGCCTGTTCGTTCGCAGTGATGGCGTGGCGTAGCTGCTCCTGGAACCGGTCGCGATCCCCGAGCAGGTTTCGCAGGCCCTCTTCGAGCTGACTCTCCTCACGGCCGGCCTCGATCGCGGCGTTCTGGTGGACCTCGAGCTCCCGGTCGGCGCTGCGCACCCGCTGGTCGACCTCTGCGCCACGGTCCTCGACCGCCGAGGAGCGATCCTCGCCCCGGGCAAGGCTCGTCAGAATCTCGACGAAGGCCTCGTTGGCGTTCTCGCGCTCGCGCTCCAGGGCCCGCATGGCTTCGAGGGCCTCACGCGCGTCCGTCTCTGCCGCGGCAATGTTCTCGGCCTCGGTCTCGAGCGCATCGTCGAGCTGTTGCAGCTCGGCCTCGGCCTCGACAGCCTCGTTGCGCGCCGACTCGAGCTGGTCGCGCAGGATTCCGATCTCGTCCGTGCGACCCCGATTGCTCTCGTCGATTCCTTCGACCTCACGCCGATTGAGCTCGACCTGCCCCTCGATCTGCTTGATGTCGCTGCGCAGCATCACCAGCCGCTCGGCTGATGCCGTGACCGCCTTCTCGGACTCCGCGAGCGTGATTCGCTGCTCCTCCACCGCAAGCTCCCGCTCGGAGAGGTTCGTCTCGAGACCGGTGACCTGATCCTCGAGGAGACCCAGCCTGCCCTTGGCCTCAGCCGCCGAGTCGAGCAGCTCCCGACGCTCGTCGGAGGCGATCGAGAGCTCGAGGATGCGCTGGGTCTCGCGCAGGCGCTTGTAGCGGGCGGCCTTGCGCGCCTGGCGCTCGAGGGTGGAGATCTGACGCTTGATCTCGCTGAGGACGTCGTTCACCCGAGTGAGGTTCTGCTCGGTCGAGGCGATCTTGCTCTCGGCCTGGCGGCGCCGGGCCTTGTACTTGCTGATACCGGCCGCCTCTTCGATCAGGACCCGGCGCTCGTCCGCCTTGGCGGAGACGATCTCGGCGATGCGTCCCTGCTCGACGATCGTATAGCCCTTGACTCCGATGCCGGTGTCCCGGAAGAAGTCGTGAACGTCGCGCAGGCGACACGCGGTCTTGTTGAGGAGGTATTCGGACTCACCCGAGCGATAGAGGCGCCGGGTGATCTGGATCTCTTCGTATTCGGAGTAGATGCCGGGAGCGGTGCCGTCGGCGTTGTCGAAGGTGAGGACGACCTCGGCCATTCCGATCGGAGGCCGGTCCTCCGAGCCCGCGAAGATGACGTCGTCCATCCCCTTGCCGCGCAGGCGCTTGGCCGACTGCTCGCCCATCACCCAGCGAATCGCGTCCACCACGTTGGATTTGCCGCAGCCGTTCGGCCCGACCACCGCGGTGACCCCGTCATCGAAGCTGAATACGACTTTGTCTACGAAAGACTTGAAGCCATGAACCTGGAGAGATTTGATTCGCACTCGTTGCCCCGACTCAGATCTCGCGCCTCACTCCGGACCGGCATTCCTGGAGACTGAAGCCAGCCGGACCCAAAGGCGTCGAGGGACTACTCGAGAGAGCGGATACAGGCGCGATCGTCTCGAGTCAGGTCGGGTCTTTCGACCGACCCGGTCGACTCGATCACGCTCTGGGAACCAATCCTCAGTAGTCCTCGTCCCTCACGGGAAACCCGAATTCGACGTTCAAAACGATCCGATCGATCGACTCATTCAATCTCATTCGACCGATCACGAGATCAATCACAGAACATTCGACTCGCGTTTAAGGGGGGGGACTCCTTAATACCATTCCAGGTCCAGCCATGCCATCGGGGAATTCGCCATAAAGCCCGAAAACTCAGCAATCCCGGGCGATTTTCGTCTCTCGGGGCCGCCTCCGGGGAGGTCAGGCGGGCAGCGGAAAATCGTCCGGACCGAGAGCCTCGGGACCCATGTCTCCGGAGGTCTGGAGCTGGTGCAGATCGGCGTAGACCCCTCCGAGGGCCAGCAGCTCGTCGTGGCTGCCGGACTCCACCAGGACGCCCGCCTGGAGTACGTGAATCCGGTCCACATCGCGGATGGTAGAGAGCCGATGCGCAATCGCGATCGCGGTGCGTCCCTCCATCAGCTTGTGGATCCCGCGCTGGATCTGCCGCTCGGTCTCGCTGTCGATCGAGCTCGTCGCCTCATCGAGAATGAGAATATCTGCGCCATGGGCCAGGGCCCTCGCAAAGGAGAGGAGCTGGCGCTGGCCCGTCGAGAGGTTCGTGCCACGCTCGCGGATCTCGGTCCGGTAGCCCTGGGGCAGATCCTCGATGAACCGGTTGGCCTCGACGGTCGTGGCGGCGATTCGCACGTCCTCCTCTCCCACGTCGGCCCGGCCCAGATCGATGTTGTGCGCCACGCTGCCGGTGAAGAGCACGACGTCCTGGAGCACGGTGGCAATGCGCCGGCGCAGCACCGATTGGGGCATCTCCCGGACGTCGATGCCGTCCACCAGGACCCGCCCGCGCGTGACGTCATAGAGCCGGGTGAGGAGCTTGATGATCGTGGTCTTGCCCGCACCCGTGGCGCCGACGAAGGCCACCTTCTCCCCGGTCTCGACCCGGAAGGAGAGGTCGCGAAGGATCCAATCCTCGTCGTTCGGCTCGTCGCCGGGCCGGGTGTTGTAGGCGAACCACACATTCTCGAACACCACGGAGCCGCGCTCCTCGTTCGAGCTCGACTCGGGCTCCGGCACCGCTGCGCCAGGCTCGGGATCCCGTACCTCGGGCTCGGTCTCGAGCAGCTCGTGGAGGCGCTCGGTACTCGCCATCGAGGACTGCATCACCGAATACTTGGCCGAGAGATCGCGCAGGGGGAGGAAGAAGCGCTGCATCCACGCGATGAACACATAGAGGGTGCCGGCCTCGGCGAGCCCCATCCCCTGCCACACGATGATCGCGACCGTGACACCCTCCGCGGCCTCGACCGCCGCGAAGAGCATGCTGTCGTAGTGGATCGAGCGCTGCCAGGCGTCCCGGTGATCGGCGTTCACCCGATCGAAGTCGCGGCTGTTGCGATCCTCCCGCGTAAAGAGCTGCACCACCTTCATGCCGGTGATCGTTTCCTGAATCACGGCGTTGATATGGGCGATCTTGACGCGAACCTGTCGGAAGGCCTGACGGATCCGGAAGCGGAAGACGACCGCCGCGACGATCAGGATCGGAACGACGGAGAAGGTCGCGAGCGCGAGCTTCGCATCGACGAGAAAGAGCATCACCGCAAAGCCGATCATCTTCGCGATATCGGTCACGAGGGCGACGATGCCGGCGGAAAACATCTCGGCGACATTCTCGACGTCGTTCGTGACCCGGGTCACCAGGCGCCCGACAGGGATCCGGTCGAAGTATCCCAGATGCATTCGCTCGAGGTGGGCGAAGATCTTGATGCGCAGGTCGCGCATCGCTCGCTGGCCCGTTACGGCCATGACCACCATATTGAGGAACTGCAGCCCGGAGCCGATCACCGACACCATCAGGTAGAGCAGCGCAAGCCAGACCCAGGGGTCCATGTCCCCGGGCGGATCCAGGATGGGAGCAAAGAAGTCTCGACCCGAATCGACGCTGGGGCTGGGGGGATCGGAGACCTCGACTCGATTCGTGTCGGTGGGCGAATCCGGCGTCAGAGCCCCCGCTGTCTCCCCGGAGGCCAAGTGCGTCGTGATCGAATCCAGTCCGTGCTTCACGATCCAGGCGGGCGCCAGCTCCACCGCGAAGGTCGGGATCACGATCGCGATGCTCAGCGCGACCAGCTTCCAGTAGGGCCGGACGTACTGCCAGAGCCAGGCCATCAGGCGCGCGTCGTACGCCTTGCCCAGCACCTCCTCGTCGCGAATCGAGGGTTCACTCATACCGGCGCCTCGATCTCGACCCCGGCATCGCCCGTCGGGATCGGCTCTCCGGGCTCGCGATCCTCCTCTGCCAGCCGCACGTAGAGTCCACCCTGCGCAACCAGCTCGGCGTGGGTGCCGCGCTCGACGATCTCGCCTTCGTCGAGGACGATGATCTGATCGCAGTCCTTGACGCTGCTGATGCGACTCGCCACCACCACCACCGTGAGACCGTGGAAGTACTCCGCGAGCTCCCGCTGAATCGCGGCCTCGGTCTCGGCGTCGACACTCGAGAGGGTGTCATCGAGGATCAGGATCCGGGGGTCGAGGGTGAGGGCCCGGGCCAGGGCAGTGCGCTGGCGCTGCCCCCCCGAGAGCATCACTCCCCTCTCGCCGACGAGGGTCTCGTAGCCGTGGGGGAGGTCGGAGACGTCCTTGTGGAGCTGGGCCCGCTTCGAAGCCTCGAGCACACGCGCCGAATCCAGCTCCTCGAGCCCGTAGCCGATGTTCTCCTCGAGCGTGAGGGAGAAGAGAAAGGAATCCTGGGGGACCATGGCGATGCTCGAGCGCAGGGTCGCGAGGGGGATGCGATTCACGTCGACGCCGTCGATGAAGAGCTGTCCCTCCTCGACCTCGAAGAGGCGCGGGATGACCGAGGCGAGGCTGCTCTTGCCCGAGCCCATCGGGCCGACCACACCGAGGCTCGTGCCCGCTGGCACGCAGAGCGAGATGTCGCGCAGGGCCGGCCGGCGAGCCTCGTCGTCATAGCGGAAGGTGAGTCCGCGAAACTCGATCTCCCCGCGAATTTCGAGGGCTCCGGCGTCATCCCCTTCAGCGTGACCACCATGGCTCTCGTGATCCGCGATCGTAGGCTCGACCGAGAGCACCTCGTCGATGCGCTGCATCGCCGCCGCACCGCGCTGTACCAGCGCCACGACCCAGCCCATGATGAAGGTCGGGAAGATCAGCGCGCGGATGAACTGGGTGAAGGTGAAGAAGTCGCCCACGCTGATACGGCCGGCCTTGAACTCGCCCCCGCCGACGACGAGCAGGATGCAGACCGACACCGCGGGCAACATGCCGACGATCGAGGGCATCGCGCCGTTGATCCGCACCAGCGCGAGCTGCTTGTGCAGCAGATCCTCGGCGCTCCGATCGAATCGCCGCTGCTGCTCGTCTTCCATCGCGTAGGCCTTCACGACCGAAATCCCCGCGATCGACTCCTGCACCTGGTTCGACATCTCGCCCAGGCTCTCCTGGCTGGCGAGGTTTCGGGCATGCAGAGTCGTCCCGAAGATCCGCGCCACGACGATGAAGAGCGGGAAGGGGAGCATCACGAGCAGAGCCAGCTTCGGGCTGATCATGACCATCGCCGCGATCACTCCCAGGAAGAGAACGGGGGTCTGCATCACGGAGAGCAGCCCCGGTCCGAGCAGCAGCCGAACCGCGTTGAGGTCGTTGACACAGCGGCTCATCAGGTCGCCCGTGCGCCAGCGAAAGAAGAAGGATTGGGGAAGGCGCTGAAAATGCGCGAAGAGGTCGTTGCGAAGCTCGTATTCGACCTCGCGAGCGGCGTCGAAGACCATCGTGCGCGAGTAGTACCGGAAGAACATCCGCGCCAGCACGACTCCGAAGAGGAGCACGCACTGGCGGCTCAGCTCATTCAGGGCGATTCCGTCGATGGCCGCCTGCACCACCCGGCCCACGATCACGGGCACCGCGACGAAGGTGACGACGTAGCCCAGGGTGGTGACGGCCCAGATGGCGTAGAAGCGCCGATTGCGAAGGATGTAGACGGAGAGCCGGCGCAGAGCGTGTCTCACCGAGCCATCGCTCTCCCGTATCTCCACGGGCGCCGCCGCGGCGCTCATCGGCCCAACCAGGAGGCGAGGCGCCGGCGGTCGACCCCCAGGCCCCAGGCGAGGGTCGCGAGCGCGTGGGTCAGCGACGTGCGCGCCACTCCCTTGCTGCGAAAGCGGCGAGCCGAGGTCGTGGCCGGCAGCGCCAGCAACGACAGGCGTCCCCGGGTCTTGATCGCCCTCACCAGATCCAGATCCTCCATTACGGGTACGTCCGGTACGCCGCCGATTTCCTCCAGCACACTACGCCGGGCGAAGAGCGCCTGATCGCCGAAGGGCAGGCCCAGCCAGGAGCCCCGAATCCGCGCACCCCACTCAACGACGCGAATCGCAGGCCCCTCGTCCTCGAATTTCAAGCGAAATGCCCCGCCCGCCACCGCCGGGTCGTCCAGGGCTCGCCGAACCGCGTTGTCCCAACCCTCGGGGAGCCGAGTATCGGCATGCAGAAAGAGCACGACGTCGCTGTGGCTCGCCTCCAGGCCTCGCTGGAGCTGGCGAGCGCGACCGCGCTCCGTGCGGAGAATCCGCGCGCCGAGGTCACGTGCCTTGTCCCGCGTGTCGTCCCGGCTTCCGCCATCGACGACGATGACCTCCACCTCCTCGGCTCGCGCACTCGAAACCGCGCCCTCGACCTCGTCGGCCTCGTCGAGCGCGGGAATCACCACCGCGATCTTCACCCGGGTCACGATAGCACGCCGGCCGAGGTAGCCTCGTCCCGATCGCGGGATCGGCGGTGCGGAGCGGCCCCTGGCGTCTGCCGATTGACAGCGTGCGCTCCCCTTCCCTACCTATGCCGTGTGAGTTCAGAGACGAAACCCCCCAGTGGCGCAGGCGCCGAGTCCGAATCCCCGCCTGACGCATCGAGTGCTCCCGCCTACGCGCGGGCCGGCGTCGATCTCGATCACGACGAATCCTTCATCGATGAGGTGAAGGAGATCGTCCGTGGGGCAAGCCGTCCCGAGGTCCTCTCCTCGATTGGCGGCTTCGCGGGCATGTTCAAGGCGCCCGAGCGCTACGACGACCCAATTTTCGTGGCTGCCACCGACGGCGTGGGAACGAAGCTCAAGCTCGCTGCCCAGATCGGGCGCTACGACACGGTCGGAATCGACCTGGTGGCGATGGTCGTGAACGACATCGTGGTCCAGGGAGCCGAGCCCGTGGTCTTCCTCGACTACCTCGCGATGGGAAAGCTCGACCGCAAGGTCGCGGGCGACGCCCTGCGCGGCATCGCCGAAGGCTGCAAGCGTGCGGGCTGCGCGCTCCTCGGAGGTGAGACGGCGACGATGCCCGGGGTGTATCCCAAGGGCGAGATCGAGATGGTCGGCTTCAGCGTCGGAGTCGTCGAGCGCGACCTGGTGATCGACGGCTCGACGATTCGCGACGGTGACGTGCTGGTGGGCCTGGCCTCGAGCGGCTTCCACAGCAACGGCTACTCGCTCGTGCGTCAGGTCCTCGACGATGCGACCGCCGCCGGGCGGGCGGACCTCTTCGCCGCCAACGACGAGCTCAATACGACGCTGGCGAGCGCTCTGCTGGCGCCGACCCGCATCTACGTCAAGCCGATCCTCAACCTGATTCGCGACTTCCGGGTCAATGGCATCGTGCACGTCACCGGGGGCGGCTTCGAGGGCAACGTGCCCCGCGTGCTGCCCCAGGGCGTCCGGGCCCGCATCGACCCCGACTCCTGGACCCGCCCGGGGGTCTACGACTGGATCGAGCGCGAGGGTGGTCTCTCGTCGAGCGAGATGCTGCGTGTCTTCAACTGCGGCATCGGCATGATCCTCGTCATTCCGCGTGAAGAGACCGAGGAGGTGATGCAGCGCCTCGCCGGACACGACGAGCGGGCCACCATCATCGGTGAAATCGAGCCCAAGGATCCCGACGACCCGCCCCTCTTGATGGATCCCGGCTCCCAGAAGGCGAGCTGAGGGTGGCGCTGCCCGCGGTCGCCCCCGGAGATCAGACCCGGGCTCGGCGCTGGGACGCGGTGATCCTCGGGAGCGGAATCTCCGCCCTGGTCTGTGCGGCTCGTCTGGGCATGGCGGGCCAGCGCGTCCTGGTCGTCGAGGAGGAGGCCGCGAGCTCCGGCTTTCCGGGTCTGCGCGAGCCCTTCTTCCTGGCCGGCGCGCGGGATTCCGGCCTGCTGGATCACACGATGCGGGAGCTCACCCTCTCCCTGATCGAGCGCCGGCGCATCGTCCCCCAAGAGCTTTCGTATCAGGTCCTCGGCCCGGAGCTGCGCCTCGACGTCGGAGCCCCCGACCTCAGCGCCGGCGAGCTCGTCGCCTGGGGGCTCTGCAAGCCCGAGCTGGCCCACTCCCTCACGCGAGCCCTGAACGAATCCTCCGAGGCCGAGCGCAAGGCGATGCTGGCGGCCTCGCTGGTGCGCCTGGGCCGGCGGGTCGGACGCGGCCGCTCCGGCGCCGCAGGGAGCCACCGGCGGGGTCTTCCCGCGGAGGTCGCGAGCCCCGATCCCCGACTCGCGCCGATCCTGGCAGCCCAGGTGCGGGCACTCTCGAACCTCGCCTCGGCGCTCCCCGGTCCCGAATGCCAGGCGCGGCTGCTCGGCTCGGCGCTCGCGGGCGGGGCCGGCTTCGCAAGCGGGCCCCCGTGGCTGCACGGAATGCTGCGCCAGCGGGTCGAAGCGGTATTCGGTGAGTTTCGAACCCTGGGGCGCAGGTTTCGCCTGGTCTCGGTGCTCAACCAGCCCGGAATCCAGGTGCAGGGGGGACGTGAGCTCTGGGTGGGGAGGGCCTTGATCCTGGCTGCGCCCCCCACGGCAATCGCGAGCCAGATCGACGACAAGGATCTACCGAGCTTCCTACCGATCGAGCGCCCGACGAAGCGGCGGGTCGCCGTTCACCTGCGCGCCGAGCGCTCGATCCTGCCCGAAGCGCTGAGCGCCCGATCGATCTGGATCGAGGATCCGAGCGCCCTCGACGCCGCTCGATCCGCCTTCACCCTTTCGATCCTGCCGCGCGAGAACGATCCGAAGAGGGTGGATCTGCTGGCGCGCGGTGTGCCTGCAGAGGGTCAGTCCGACGCCGATTGCGAGGCGCAGATGACCCGAAAGATTCTCGCCCTGCTGCCCTTCAGCGAGGGGAAGATCGAGCAGCGTGCGATCCAGCGCCCCGCCTGGGACTGCGAGGATTGGCTCGAGGATCCCGTTCGCGCGACGGCGGGCTGGCCGAGCGATCTGGATCTGCGGATACACGCGAAGCCCCCGGTCTACCTCCTCGATCGCGCCTGGGTGGCGGGGCTGGGCGTGGAAGGCGACCTGCTCCTGGGTCTGCGAGCAGGCGATGCCCTTGCAACCGAGCTCGGCTGAGGCCGGTCGCTCGGCCTCGGCCGCGTCCTTGCTGCGGCGGCTGCTGGGCTTCGCCCGGCCCTACGCGCGCCTCATCGCCTTCGTAATGATCCTCACCCTGGCCTTCAGCGGCGCCCGCTACGCCCGGGCATATCTGATGAAGCCGCTGCTCGACGAGATCCTGCTCCCCGCCCACGCGATCATGACATCCCCGCTGGATGAGGATGTGGCGTGGCGCGGGACATGGCTGGCTCCGCAAGACGCCCAAGGCTCGGCAATTCCTCCCGAGACTGCGAGCGAGCTGGAATCGATTCGCGAGAGCTTTCGCTTCGTGATCGGACTCGCTCTCTCGATCGTCGTCATCTCGCCCCTGCTGCTCCTCGCTCGCCTCTACACCCTCGAGTTCACGCTCGGTCGCATCTCGATCGAGATCAAGCAGAAGCTCACCGCGAAGCTGCTGCGCGTCCCCCTCTCCTTCCACCGGCGCGGGCAGACGGGAGACACCCTGACGCGCGCACTCGGGGACGCGAACGCGAGCGAGGACGCGATCCGCCTGGTCTTCGGCGACTTCCTGCAGGCCTTCGCAATGGTGATCGCCGGAGGCGTCACACTGCTGCTGATTTCCTGGCAACTGACCCTCGTCTCCGGGGTCGCCGCGCCGGTCGTGACCGGAGTCGTGGCCCTCTTCGCGCGCAGGATCCGACGATCCTCCCTACGGCGCCAGGAGCAGCTCGGAGAGGTCACCCAGCGCCTCGTCGACATCCTCTCCGGCATCAAGATCATCAAGGCATTCCGCGCCGAGGATTTCGAGGACGAGGCCTTCCGGCGCGAGACCGACAAGCTCTTCGAACGCAGCATGAAGGTGGTGAAGAACCGGGTCTTGTCGCGTAGCCTGGTCGACTTCATCAACGGCGCAACGGGTGTCGGCATGCTCGCCCTCGGGTCGCTGCTCGTGATGTACGGGATGTGGGGCATCTCGCCGGGCGACGTCGCTGCCTTCGCGACCGTGCTGGCCACCACCTACCGACCGATCAAGACCCTCTCCCGGGGCTGGTCGAGGCTGAACGAATCCCTCGCCTCGGCCGAGCGCTTCTTCGCGATCCTCGACTTGGAGGCCGAGACGGCCGACCCACCCGGAGCGGTGACGATCGACGGCGTGAGGCAGTCGATCCGATTCTCGGGTGTGGCCTTCGACTACGATCGCGAGGCGGTCCTGCGCGATATCGACCTCGAGGTCGACGCGGGCGAAGTCATCGCGATCGTGGGGCGCAGCGGCGAAGGCAAGAGCACCCTGATGGATCTCCTGATGCGCTTCCATGATCCGAGCCAGGGACGGATCGAGATCGACGGGGTCGACCTGCGCCGGATCTCACGCGACTCCCTGCTCGAGCAGATCGCGATCGTCACCCAGGAGGCCTTCCTCTTCGACATGACGATCGAAGAAAACATCCGCTACGCCCGCCCCGAGGCCCCGGAGAGCGCGGTGCTCGCCGCGGCCCACGTCTCCCGGGTCGACTCGTTCGTGGACGAGCTCCCGGACGGTTACCAGACGGAGGTCGGGGAGTTCGGCCTGCGCCTCTCGGGAGGCCAGCGCCAGCGCATCACGATCGCACGAGCGCTGCTCAAGGATCCCGCCATCCTGATCTTCGACGAGGCCACGAGCGCACTCGACGCCAGAACCGAGCAATCGGTTCTGGAGGCGATCCAATCCCTGCGCGGGGAGCGAACGCTCTTCATCGTGGCCCATCGTCTCTCGACGATCCGAAGGGCCGATCGAATCGTCGTCCTGGAGAAGGGGCGCATCTCCCAGGTCGGAAGCCACGATGAGCTGATCCGGGAAGATGGACTCTATCGCGAGCTGGTGACGGCGGACGGCGATGATGGCCTGGACTAGGAACCTGACCCAAGACTCATCGCGACGCCCATGCGCCGATGCATCACCGCTGGCGGCGTTGCGAAACCTTGCTGTAGCTCGCTACAGCGGCGGTTCCGCGCCTTGCCAGCGGCGCGCCTCGACGCCTGGGCTTCCCACGAGAGTCTTGGGTCAGGCTCCTAGCCCGCGAGAGAGAGCATCTTGATTACGGCCATGTCGTGGCTGCTGATCGTGTGGGCGGGACTCGCGCTCTACTTCACGGTCGTGGGCAGCGGAGTGCGGCGCCTGCTCGGGCTGGGCGACGGCGACCGACTGGCACCTGCGTTCTGGACGGGTTGGGGGGTGGTGATCGCGCTGCTCCAGATCCTTCATCTCTTCTTCCCCTGCGAGTCTCCCGTCGTCTTCCTCGTCCTGGCACTCAGCCTGGCGATCGGCCTCAGCTGGGACGCACGAGGAGTCGGACGCGCGCTCGCGGCAAGCTGGCAGAACGATCGAGTGCTATGGATCCTCGCCGGGCTGGTCGCGTTCTGGCTGAGCAATCGTGCCCTCGGGCCCCTGTTGACGATCGATGCGGGCCTCTACCACCTCCCCTCCGTGAAGTGGGCGCGCGAGTTTCCGATCGTACCCGGCCTCGGCAATCTGCACGGTCGCCTGGCGTTCAACAGCGCCCACTTCCTCTATCTCGCAACGCTCGACGGAATCGTTCCCGGGCTTCGATCCTTCAACATTGGGACCTGGCCGCTCCTGCTCGCCGCCGCCCTGACACTCCTGCAATCGAGTCGCAGGCTCCGCAGTGACGATCCCATCCTGCGATTCCGGGCCTGGTTCTCCGTCGTCCTCCTCCTCCCCCTCGCCCATGCCGGGATCGTCATGCATCTCTCGAGCACGAGCCCGGATTGGGCGCTCGTCTGCGTCGGAGTCGTGCTCGCACACGAACTCGTGCGGATCTGGCAACCCGAACCGGATGACGACCTTCCCGCCAGCCTCTTCACGATCGCCCTGCTCGGCGCCGTTGGGATTGCACTCAAGCTGAGCTTCGCGGCGGTGGGGGGATCGGCGATCGTCGCGGCGGGCTGGGCGCTCTGGCGCAGCCGCGCCGGCAGCGACGGCCTCGGGAGCGTCCGCTCCTTCGTTCCAGCGGGGCTGGTCTGCCTCGCGATCCTCGTCCCCTGGTCCCTTCGAAGCGTCGCGCTCAGCGGTTATCCCGCCTACCC
The DNA here is from genome assembly GCA_965371385.1 of uncultured Myxococcales bacterium. GTDB lineage: Bacteria > Myxococcota_A > UBA9160 > UBA9160 > UBA4427 > CBDUYG01. The sequence goes on from CBDUYG010000004.1 coordinate 14,363, forward strand.
GAGCGCCTTTGCGCCCCAGGATGTCGCGTGGACGATCCCCGAGGAGCGAGTCGTTGCGGAGACGCGCTGGATCCGGAGCTGGTCCCGGATGCCGGGCGAGAGTCCCGAGCGGGTGCTCGGCTCGGCGGATTGGATCGGCCCCTGGCTCTCGAGTCGGCTGAAGAACGCGGACTCGGTCGCGCTCCTCGTCCTACCCGGCCTACTCCTCCTGGTGACGTCACTCGGATCGCTCTCCCGCCGCGATTGGAAGCCGGGCGAGCGCCCTGCCCGTCTCGGGCTCAGCGCCCCCTTCGCGATCGGAATCGTCTTCTGGTTCGCGACCGCGCCCGACCCGCGCTTCCTGGGGCCCGTCCTGTGGATCCTGGCTGCGCTGTCGGCAGCCTGGCTCCTCTCGCCGGAGACCTCGGACACCACCTCCCGGCCGGCTCGGCGGCGCGTCCGCTCCGTTGCGATCGTTGCGGCGGGGCTCGTCTGCGCAGCCAGCCTCGGGTTCACCGGATTCATGTGCTGGAAGCTCGGGGGGCCGATCATCCAACCGGGACCGGATGCCGCGCGGCCGCGTCTGCGCGCCGCCCCGACACGCGAGTTCCGCACCGGGTCGGGCCTGGTTCTGCGCGTTCCGATCGTGGGGGACGGATGCTGGGACGCTCCGCTTCCCTGCACTCCCTATCCGGCCCCGCGCCTGACCCTGCGCAGGGAGGGAGAGCTCGGCAGCGGGTTCGTTCTTCGTTGAGCTCGAAACAGGCCCGGAGCGGGCGAAGCGCCCTTCGATCGCCGCTCGGCTACTCGATATACCCCAGCGCCCGCAGCGACTCCTCGAGATCCGGAGAGACCTCGGGCTCCGCCCTGCCGGGGGGGGAGTCCGCAAAGTCGACCGCGCCGGGCGGACTCAGCGCCCCGAGCCGGCCGAAGTCGTCGATCGGCTGGCCGTCGAAGTCGTCCGGAGCCGCGATCCCGAAGTAACGCAGCACGGACGGGGCGACGTCGAGCACCGAGCGTTCCGGCCCCAGGCCCGGTTCGATGCCGGGCCCCGCCAGCAGGTAGACCCCATCGAAGGAATGATGGTCCACCGGATCCTGGCTGTAGGCCTCCCCCTTGGGCGGCCCGTGCAGGATCCGGAGTTCGGGCAGGAACTCGACGAAGAGCCTGCCGGGTGCGAGATCGGCAAGGGGGCCGGGGAAGACCTTTCTAGGATTTCGCATTCGGGTCACGATTCGCTCTTTCGTCATCGGATGCGTCTCGGTAGCCAGCCTGAGGCGGAGTCTCATCAGCTCCCTGGGTCCCGGAACCAGGGGCTCGGCGGGGGGTGCGCCAGTCGGCGTCCCCGCCCCGTTGATCGACGACACGCTCCCAGCGCGCGTCATGCTCGCGCGCCAGTCGCCGAATCGATTTCGGGTCAGCCAGGCGTTGAGGTTGAGTGAGCCAGGGAAACGCTTCCAGCCGTGGTCCGAGATCACGAGCACCGTCGTGTCCGAATCGATCGATTCCAGCAGGGAGCCGATCTGGCGATCGACCGACCGGTAGACCTCGTTCCACTCCTCGCAGTGCAGCCCGAAACGATGCCCCACCGTATCCGAATACTCGTAGACCACGAAGGCCAGATCCCAATTGCTACTCTCGAGCAGCTTCCGGGCGACCTCGGTTCGCTTCGTCATGTGGGTCTTGAAGTATTCGACGTTCGAGACACGAATCAGACCGGGGCCGTATCCCGCTCGTTTCAGATGCGGCTTCAGCTCGGCCGGCATGCTGAACTCCTCGTTTCGCTTCCGGGTCCAGTCGCCGACGAGGAGTCCATTCAAGGGACGATCGACTGCCGCGTTGGGAACGGCGACGATGACCGAGTAGAAGCCTCGATCGCCCACCAGATGCCAGAAAGATCGCCGCGAGGTCGGCGGGGAGTAGAAGGTGAAGGTCCCGCTCTTCCCCGGCAGCACCCCGCTCGTGATCGCACCCCACGACATCGCGGACTCGGGCACCGGAGTCGAGCGCAGGATCCCCGAGCGACCCCGCTCGCGCAGGGCCTTCAGGTTCGGCATTTCTCCGGCGTCGAGTAGGGGCCGCATGAGCTCCCAGTTCGCACCGTCGAGGCCGATGACCAGGAATCGGCGCTTGGCCGTGCGCTCGGGGATGTCGGCCTCATCGAAGAAGGGCGAGAGCGCCGTCTCGACGTCCGTGCTCCAGGCGCTCCCAGCTTCCGAATAGGCGAAGTCCGGGGCTCTCGATACGACGATGAGATCGGTCCAGTCGAGCGATTGAGCACGGGAGCCGTCGTCGCGCGCGTCCAGACCGAGCTGTAGCTCAGTGGTATCGACGGGAAGTCGAAGCGCGGTGGTGAGGCTCTCTCGATCCGGTCCGAGATCGATCTGCGCGAGCTCGTGCACCTCGGCGCCAGGGCCGCTTCCACGAACGCGCACGAACGCCCTGTCTCGTCCTTCGGGGTCCGCGCGAGGTTTCCGTCCCTGTCTGGTGAGCGCCACCCGAAGCTGGATCACGGATCCGGCCGGCGCGTTCATGGCGATCGAGCAGACCCCCGGCTCGTGTTGCCAGAATCCGTAGTAGCCGATCCCGAGCCGCTCGCGGACGAGCCAGCGCTTGGGCTCGGGCTGCGAGTCGCAGCGGATCTCGGCGCCGGTGAGCCGCAGGTCCATTCGCCGTACAGGCGCCGAGGGATCCGGGGATCCGGTGCCGCTCGCGTCCGCGCTCTTCGACCCTTGATCGGAGTCGCAGCCGATGGATGCAAGTGCCGCGAGTCCGGCGATGAGGAGGAAGAGGGCCGGAATGAGATGCGACAAAGACCTGTGGACCCGCCGAAGGCTCTGGAATCGCCGCAACATGAGACGATCCTAGCCCGAAATCCGGGCTAGCACGACGCAGGAACCGGCTGGTCTAGAGCAGTACGTCCGTGTACGACTCGTCGTTGAAGCCCACCAACAGCGTCCTGCCGACACGCAGAGTGGGAGCTCGCAGGTTGCCCGTCGGGCCGAGCATCGCATCGACCGCATCCTTCGGCGCCTTGCCCGCGGTTTTGAATTCGCTGACCTTCTTTCCCTTGGCGACGATCAGCTTCGATGACTCCTTGGCCAGTGCCGCTGCATCGGAGCGGCCGAGCTTGCGGCTTGCGGGGACGATTTCCTTCGGTTCGATTCCATTGGCGTCCAGGAACTTGGACGCTCGCGTGCAGGATGTTCAACCCTTGCGGGTATAATACCAATCGACGCGCCTGGCCATGAGGTCTCCTCTCGTTTGATTTTGCCGGTCTCTGTCTTTTCCGGTCTTTGCCTTTTCCGGTCCCTACCTTTGCCGGTCTCTGCGGTTGTCTGCCGTCGTCAACGGCTCAGTCCCAGACTAACGACTGCTTTCTTCGGAGTCGAGTCCGCCGGGACCGCGTGGAGTGCGTCTGATATGGTGTGGGGGGAGGAGCGCGTATGTGGATCACGATCGCAGCGGTTTCGGGAATGCTGGCCGTCGTCGCCGGGGCCTTCGGAGCACATGGCCTGCGCGAGCGCCTCTCCCCCGAGCAGCTCTCGTCGTGGGCGACTGCCAGCCACTACCACCTTCTCCACAGCGTCGTTCTCCTCGCCCTCGGGCTCTTCGCAGCCTCGACCGGCCGCTCGATCCGCTGGCCGGGCTCGCTCTTCCTCACTGGAATCGTGCTCTTCTCGGGCTCGATCTACCTCCTCGTCCTGACTCGCCAGCGCTGGCTCGGACCCATCACCCCTCTCGGCGGGCTGTGCCTGATCGCGGGCTGGGCCTCGTTGCTGCTGCTCGTCAAGAAGTAGACCCGGCGTCGGCGCTCCTCGGATCGGACTCCGCGTCTCACCCTCAGTCGCCCGGGAGCGTTATGCTCCGGCCATGAAAAGGCTCCAGGACAAGCGCGCCATCGTGACCGGTGCGGCCAGCGGAATCGGCCGCGCGACTGCAACTCTCTTCGCCCGGGAAGGGGCGTCGGTCGTCGCCTGCGACGTAGACACTGCCGGGCTGCAAGCCACCGTCGACGGGATTCGGTCGAGCGGCGATGAAGCAGTCGCTGTCGTGGCTTCCGCCGCGGACGACGCCGACGTGCGCGGCCTCGTCGCCGACTGCGTGGACCGCTATGGCGGACTCGAGGTCTTCTACGCCAATGCGGGCATCGCCGGCGACTTGAAGTCGCTCTTCGATCTCGAGGTGGACGACTGGACCGATGTCCTGCGCGTGAACCTCGTCGGCGTCTTCCTCGGCATCAAGTACGCCGCGATGCACATGCGGGATCATGGCGGCGGCTCGATCGTCTGCACCGCGTCGGTCGCCGGTCTGGCGGCCGGCGCCGGCCCGATCCCCTACAGCGCCAGCAAGGCGGGAGTCATCAACCTGGCCAGGACCGCGGCGACCTTCCTGACCGGCACGGGAATCCGCGTGAACGCCATCTGCCCGGGCCTGATCGAGAGTGGAATGACCCAGCCGATGTTCGACTCCGCACGCTCGGCCGGCAAGGAGGGGCGTATCGGCCAGCTCAACCCGCTCCAGCGGGCGGGTCAGCCCGAGGAGATCGCCCATGCGGCCCTCTTCCTGGCCAGCGACGAGAGCAGCTACGTCAACGGCCAGGCCTACCCCGTCGACGGAGGATTGACGTCCAGCATGCCCTTCGTTCCGCTTCGGGGCTGACGAGCCCGGGCCCGGAAATCATGCAGGGGGATCGAAAACCGGCTGAGCCGATTCCCGCTCCGAGTTCGGTCGGCACCCCCCGCCAGAGCGCCGAGTTGAACGAGGGGGCGCGGCTTCGAGCCGCGCCCCCTCGCGTACCGAACCGCTGGGTCGGACGTCGTTACTTCGCGACTCCGTCATTGCCCAGGGCCTCATGCACCTTGCCCACCATCTTCGCGGAAGGCTTGAGGGTGATGTCTCCCTCTTCGTTCCACTTGGACGGCACCCCCTCGTCGCTCTTCTTGGCGAGGTAGAGGTTGGCTTTGAATTTGCGCATGATCTCGTCGATGTTGCGCCCCATGTTGAGGAAGTTGACCTCTGAATTGAGGAGGGTTCCTGCGGGGCTGATGAGGAAGGTGCCGCGCAAGGCCACACCCGCCTCCTTGAGATAGACGCCGAAAGTCTTCGCCAGCGCGGCGGTCGGGTCGGCGCCCATTTGATACTTCACGCCATCGAGTTCCTTCTCGACGGAATGCCATGCGAGGTGCGAGAACTTGGTATCGCAGCTCACGGTCACGATTTCGACGCCCATCTTGGAGAACCGGTCTTGCTGCTCTGCCAGAGCAGCGAATTCGGTCGCTCAGACGAAGGTGAAGTCGGCCGGGTAGAAGAAGAGGAGGGTCCATTTCCCAGCCTTCTTGTTCTGCGCCAGGCTGACCTCGTCGAAGTCCCCCGTTTGTGGGTTGTATGTTTCGAGGCTGAAGTCGGGCACCTCTTGCCCGACCTGAACGGTCTTTACCATGTTGAACTCTCCCTGAGTGCCGGTGATGAATCGATGGGAGGTGGAGACGGGCTCGCGCCCCGATCCTCCCAGCTCGTAGAGCGTAGTGCCTGCGTGGTGCCTACGCACTCCCCGCGCATCTCGCTCGAGGCGCCAGAGGCCCGGTCGCGGATCGCTGGGGCATGACGCAGAGGTCTCCGATCCCGAAGGGCGGGGATGCCTCCATCAGCGGGACCTTCGCGGACTGGGAGGCGCGCCCCGCTCCAGCTCCCACAGCTTCGCGTACTTGAGGAAGACGTGAAACGCGGTCGCGGCCGCAACCACGAGGCCGGGAATCCCATCGCGAAAGCCGCCTTTCAGGATATATCCGCGCAGGAACCGGGCCGGGGGCCGCAGGCAGAGATCCCGGAGCCGGAAGCGCTCGCCCGCGGCGTGTTTCGAGGCCGCCGCCACGCCGCTGAAGAACTGGATTCGCTCGATCTGATCCGCCAGGTCGCGATAGCTGTAGTGCTGCAGCTCGCCCGAGAGCCGACCCGCAACGCCTGATGCCTCGACTCGCCCGTGCGGGTCCCGCCCGACCCAACGCGCCGACGAGCGGCGATAGAGTCGCAGCTTCCAATCCGGGTAGAAGTCTCCGTGACGCAGCCAGCGTCCCAGGTGAAAGGTTGCGCGGTTGACCTCGTAGCCCGCACGAGCCTCCGATCCCTCTCCCTCTCCGCCGGCCGTCTGCACGACGTCTCGAATCTCCCGAGCCAGCTCGGGTGCCACGACTTCGTCGGGATCCAGGATGAAGACCCAGTCATGGCGCGCCAGACCCGCGCAATGGCTCTTCTGCGCGATGTCTCCCTCGTAGGGCCGCACCTCCACCCGCTGGGCGCGCTCCCGGGCGATCTTCTCACTGCCGTCCCGGCTGCGGGCATCGACCACCACCACGATCTCCTCCGCCCAGGCGACCGAGTCGAGACAGCGCTCCAGCACGTCCTCTTCGTTGCAGGCAAGAATGCAGATGCTGAGGGGAGCCTTCGCCGTGCCGGGATGGCGGGCCTCCCCGCTCATCCGCGCACGCGGCCGACCGAGGCGACGCCCTTGATTCGGCGAATCTCCTTCGTGAGGGCGTTGAGCTTCTCGACGTCCGTGACCCAGAGATCGAAGTTCTGGACGGCTCTGCCGTCCTCGCCCGTGGTGATCGTGGCCGCGCCGATGTTTACGCCGGCGCCGGAGATCGAGTTCGTGACCTTGGCGAGGATGCCCTGATGGTCCCTCGACTCGACCCGGATCTTGATCAGACGCGGCTGGGTCGCATCTCCGTCCCACTGCACCTCGATGCGGCGTTCCCGATCGAGCTCGAAGACGCGCGGGCAATCCTTTTGATGGATCGTGACGCCGCGCCCGCGGGTCACGAATCCGATGATGTCGTCACCCGGCAGAGGATCGCAGCACCCGCCGAAGCGCACGAGCACGTCGGGGGATCCGCTCACCTGAACGCCCGAACCCGAGCTGCTCTTGTCGCGCCGAAAGAGGCCCCGCAGCTTGGCGGGCACGGGGATCGAGCGGGTGCCCGTCTCCTTCGGCTCCTCCTCGCCCTTGAGCTTCTTCGCGACGGTGCCGGCCGCGATCTTGCCGTAGCTCACCGAGGCGAAGAGATCCTCGATCGTGCCCTGTCGAACCTCCTTCTTCGCCAGCGCAGCCAGCTCGCCACTGGCGAGGAGCTTGGCGAGAGAGAGGCCCTGGCGCCGAAGCTCGCGCTCGAGGATGTCGCGCCCGAGCTGGCGACTGCGCTCGCGACCGGCCAGGCGCACGCTGTGACGGATCTTGCTGCGCGCCCGGCTCGAGACCACGAAGTCGAGCCAGTCCTTGCGCGGAATCTGATTCGCGCTGGTCTGGATCTCGACCGTGTCGCCATCGACCAGGGAAGTGCGCAGGGGAACGAGCTTCCCGTTCACCCGCGAGCCCGAGCAGTGATCGCCGACCTCGGTATGGATCGCATAGGCAAAATCGACCGAGGTCGAACCCGCCGGCAGGTTGATCACCTCACCCTGGGGCGTGAACACGAACACCTCGTCGGGGAAGAGATCCACCTTCACGGTGTCGAGGAACTCATGGGGGTCTTCGAGCTCGCGCTGCCACTCGAGGAGCTGGCGAAGCCAGGCAAACTTCCGCTCGTCCTCCTCTTCGGGCTTGATCCGCCCCTCCTTGTACTTCCAGTGGGCGGCGATCCCGAGCTCGGCAGAGCGGTGCATGTCGCTGGTGCGGATCTGCATCTCCATCCGCTCGCCGTATTCACCGATCACGGTGGTATGGAGCGATTGATAACCGTTGGGCTTCGGGAGGGCGATGTAGTCCTTGAAACGACCCGGGACCGGGCGCCAGGTGCTGTGGACGATCCCCAGGGCGTTGTAGCACTGGTCGGAATCTCCAGAGAGAATGATTCGGAAGGCGATGACGTCGTAGATCTGATCGAGGCTGATGCCCTGGCTCTGCATCTTGTGATGGATCGAAGCCAGATCCTTGAGACGCCCCGTCACCTCGGCCCGAATCCCCGATTGGGAGAGTCGGGTCGCCAGCGTGCCGATCACCTCCTCGATGTACTCCTCGCGCGCCTCGCGCCCATCGGCGAGCTCGTGCTCGAGCTCCTTCGCGGCCTCCGGCTCGAGAGTGCGGAAGGCGAGATTCTCGAGCTCCTGCTTCATCCAATGGATGCCCAGGCGATTCGCCAGGGGGACGTAGATGTCGAGGGTCTCCTGGGCGATGCGGTGGCGCGCATCCTCCTTCAGGTATCCCAGGGTGCGCATGTTGTGAAGACGATCGGCCAGCTTGATGAGCAGGATGCGAATGTCCTTCGACATCGCGAGGAGCATCTTGCGGAAGTTCTCGGCCTGGCGCTCGCGCGCCGAGGTGAACTCGATCTTGGCGATCTTCGTGAGGCCGTCGACCAGGAAGGCGACCTGCTCTCCGAACACGCGCGTGAGTTCCTCCTTCGTGGTGAGCGTGTCCTCGAGGGTGTCGTGGAGCAGCCCCGCAACCACCGAGACGTCGTCGACGCGCATACCGGCCAGGATTCCCGCGACCTCGAGGGGATGGATGAGATAGGGCTCGCCCGAGAGACGCTCCTGCCCCTCGTGCACCTTGGCGGTGAAGACGTAGGCACGCTGGAGTAGCCCCATATCGACGGCGGGGTTGTACTCCAGCATGCGATCGGCGATGTCATTGAAACGAAGCATCGACTCCAGGTTCTCTCATCGCTCGGGCTCTCGCCCGGTTCGGCCATCGACTCTCGGCCATCCACCACCCACCATCGGCTCTCGTCACTCCTGCGGCCGAGGCTCGCTCGGGCTTCTTTTCTCGCCGGCGCGGGCTGACACTGCCAGCGACACGGGGCAATCCACCCCGACAATCCAAATCACGTTCTAAATCAAAGAGTTGCCTTCGGGGAAGCAATTCAGGATACCGAGGGAAGAGCCGCCGAGCAACGCGAGCCGGCGAGCGCTTCCCCCTTCGGATCGGCGGGCAGCCCGGGAAGCCTGAGCGGGATGAGAGCGCTCGTGCGCTCAATCCGAGGGAGGATTTCCCCGGCTCCAGTCCGCGAGAACCCGCTCCTGCCCGAAGCGCTCTCTCACCGATCGGGTGTCGCCCCTCCGCTCGGCCTCGACGATCTCGCTGACGTTCGCGACGGTCTCATCGAGGGAGTCGTTCACCACCGCGTAGTCGAATATCTCTGCGGCCTCGATCTCTCCCTGGGCCGCGGCGAGTCGCCTCTCGATGACCGTCTCGGAGTCGGTGCCCCTGCCCCGGAGCCTCGCCTCGAGGACGTCCAGGCCGGGGGGCAGCAGGAAGATCAGGCGGGCATCGGCGCGCCGCTCTCGTACTTGTCGAGCTCCCTGGACCTCGATTTCGAGAAGCAGATCCATTCCTTCGGCCAGGGGACCCGTCACGGCCTCGATGCTCGTTCCGTAGTGCCGATCGGCGAAGCTCGCCCACTCGAGGAAGGCGCCCTGGCTCACCAGCTCGCGAAACTCCTCTTCGCTCACGAAGTGATAGTGAACGCCATCTTCCTCACCGCGACGGATCGGGCGGGTCGTGTGGGATAGCGAGAGACGAAGATCGGCAACACGCTTCAGGAGCTCCGCACAGACAGTCGTCTTGCCGGTTCCGCTGGGAGCCGAGACGACGAAGAGAATTCCCTGGCCGCTCCGCTCGGAGCTCACGATCCCCCCACGGGTTTGTCGTCAGGAGCGAGGCGAGCCGAGATCGTCTCTGGATTGATGGCGGAGAGGATGATGTGGTCGCTGTCGGTCACGATGATCGAACGCGTGCGGCGGCCCTCGGTCGCGTCGACCAGCTTGTTGCGCTCGATCGCGCCGTCGCGCAAACGTTTCATTGGCGAAGAGTTCGGGGAGATCACGGCGATGACACGCGCGGCGAGGACGAGATTGCCGTAGCCGATGTTGAGCATACGGATCGAAGCGCTGCCGGGATCCCGATTCGCCGCGGCCTCGCGCCCCCTGCCCTTCCCCCCGCCGCTACTCAATGTTCTGCACCTGCTCGCGAATTCGCTCGAGCTCGGTCTTCAACTCCACCACGTCGTGCGCCAGAGTCGCATCATTGGCCTTCGATCCGATCGTATTGGCCTCGCGCCCCAGCTCCTGGAGCAGGAAATCGAGTCGCCGGCCGACCGGATGATCGCATCCCGCACTGCCGATCACCGACTCGAACTGCTCGACGTGACTGCGCAGGCGAGTGAGCTCCTCCGCGATATCCATGCGATCGGCCGCGATCACGATCTCCTGGTGAAGACGAGCCTCGTCGAGCAGCCCCGTATCGACCTCGAGCTGATCGGCTCGCTTGCGCAGGCGCTGCTTCGCGGCGTCCTTCACGAGCCCGGAGCGCGACTCCAGGCTCTCGATCAGCCCTTTGACATGAGCGAGGCGCCGATGAAACTCCGCGGCGAGGGTGCTGCCTTCGGCGATCCTCATGGCGACCAGGGCCGTGAGGGCGCGATCGACCGCAGCGAAGAGCGCCTGACTCAGCACCTCCTCGCCCAGGTCGGGATCAACGAGGCGGGTGACTCCCGGCATGGTCATCAGCGTGGCGATGTCGAGCTGTCCCGGGAGTTGGTAGCGCTCACTCAGCTGCTTCGAGGCGCTCACGTATTGTTCGACCACCCTCTCGTCGATTTCGAGCTGGTTGTCCATGGCGGCTGTGCTCGCAAGAGAAACCGTGAGATCGACCTTGCCCCGGCGCAACTGCCTTGGGACCCGCGCGCGTACCTCGCTCTCGTTGTTGGCGAGCAGGCGCGGGAGCTTTGCGCGGACATCGATGTGGCGGTGATTTACGCTGCGCACCTCGACCTCGAAGGCCAGCCCGTCGACCTCGAAGGATGAGCGGCCGAAGCCCGTCATGCTGCGTAGCCCGGCCGGATCGACCGACTCACTCATTTCAGTTCCTTTCCCAGCGCGCATCTGGCTTCCGTCGCGCTCATGGCTGTCGTCACGCTCATGGCTGTCGTCACGCTCATGGCTGTCGTTCGCTCATGGCCGTCATTCGCTCGTGGCTGTCATTCGCTCGTGGCTGTCGTTCGCTCGTGGCCGTCATTCGCTCGTGGCCGTCATTCGCTCGTGGCTGTCATTCGCTCGTGGCCGTCATTCGCTCATGGCCGTCGCAGCGCTCATCGCCGCCGGCAGGAGCTCGGCGATCTCATCGCGCGAAGCTGTCGCCGTTCCGGTCTTCTGCACGACGACGC
>CBDUYG010000005.1:0-25380 GCA_965371385.1 uncultured Myxococcales bacterium
ATCCGAAGGGCAGTCCGCGCGCCAAGCCCTCCCGCCCCCGGCGCGGCGTGGGTTTTTTTGGGGGGGGCCTCGTCGAATGGGAAAGGGGAGTTGGCGGGGGCTTCTTCTCGGGGGGATGGGTTCTGATTCTGAATGGGAGAAGTGGGTTAGAAGAGTTTCTTTGTGTCGAGCAGGAGGGTTACCGGGCCGTCGTTGGTGAGGTGGACCTTCATCTGGGCCCCGAACCGGCCGGTGACGACGTGGATGCCGGCATCTTGGATTTGTTGGCTCAGGGTTTCGATGAGGGGGGCGGCCTGGGCGGGTTCGGCGGCGGCGCCAAAGTAGGGGCGGCGGCCTTTTCGGGTGTCGCCGAAGAGGGTGAACTGGGAGACGAGGGCGAGGGAGCCGCCCGTATCGAGGAGGGAGCGGTTCATGCGGCCTTCGTCGTCTTCGAAGATGCGTAGGTGGATGAGCTTGCGGGCGAGCTCCTGGGCGTCAGCTTCGGTGTCTCCGCTGCCGACACCGACGAGCACGAGCAGGCCCGGACCGATGTCGCCGACCGTCTCGGGGCCGACCTCCACTCGCGCCGAACTCACCCGCTGGACGACGGCCCGCATCGATCAGATCTCGAACTGATCCGCGAAGCGCCCCTGGTAGACCGCCCTTCCCTCGGTCCGCATGAGCACCAGCTGACAGACCCGCACCCCGGCATGGATCCGCAGAGGATGGCTGGAGACGTTGCTCATCTCGAGCACCTGGCGATTGCTGACGCCGGGCTGCACCAGCGCCGAGGTGACGTGGATCATCAGTCCCAGGCGCGCGAAGCGACTGCGGCCTTCGAGGAAGCCGCAGAGATCGGGGGGCAGGACGATATGCTCGAGGGTGATTCCGTGGATCGTCTCGCCGGGCACGAGCACATAGGGCTCGGCGAGAGTGATGACTTCGGTGTGCTCCCGGTGATCCGTGTCTTCGACGATGTCGATGGGAGCCGATTCCGAGTCGATCCTGCGAATTTCGTCGCCGAGCGTGAGGTCGATCGATGCGACGCCCACCTGGTCGCTCTCGAGAGGTGTGATCTCGAGACGTCCCTGAGCGATCTCTTCGAGGATGACTTCGCGTGTGAGAACCGACATGGCGCGGGCCATGATACCCTACGTGCCATGCCTCACCCCTTTTTCGATGTGCCCGTGCCGACCATCCTCGGACATCGCGGCGCGGCCGGCAGCGCTCCCGAGAACACCCTCCCCTCGTTCGAGCTCGCCCTCGAGCTGGGATCCCACATCCTGGAGAGCGATATCCACGCGACCCGGGACGGCGTACCGGTGCTGATTCACGACCCCGACGTCGAGCGGGTCTGCGAAGGGCGGGGCCGCGTCGAAGATCTCGACCTGGCCGAGCTGAAGCGGCTCGACGCCGCCCGCTGCTTCAGCCCCGATGGGGGAGGGAGCTTTCCCATGCGCGACCAGGGGATCACGATCCCCACCCTGGCCGAGGCCTTCGAGGCGTTCCCCGAGGCGCGCTTCAATCTCGAGATCAAGGCGAACCCGCCCGGGCTGATCCAGACGATTCTGGGGCTGATCGAGGAGTACGAGCGATCGCCGCTGACTCTCCTCACCGCGGGCGAGGACCCCGTCATGGCGGAGCTTCGGCGCGAGCTGAGCGGCGCCGATGTGACTCCGGCGATCGGGGCGTGCCTGGCCGACATCCTCGCCTGTGTTCAGGCTGCACTGTCGGACAGCCCTCCGGCCTGTGACTCGATGGCGCTCCAGATTCCGACCGAGTTCGGTGGCAACCCCCTCGTCACCCCGAAGCTCATCGATCACCTTCACACCCACGGGATCGCGATCCACGTCTGGACCATCAACGAGCCCGCGGAGATGCACCGACTCCTCGATCTCGGAGTCGATGGCCTGGTGACGGATCATCCCGAGCGGATGGCCGCAGTGCTCGCCGAGCGCGCGTGAGCGACTCGCCGCCAACGCACTCACCGCAGAGCCCGCCCTCCGCCTGGCTGATCGACAATCTCGCTGCGATCCGAGAGGCGGCCCGGCTCGGCCCCGTGCTCGACCTGGCCTGCGGCCGGGGTCGCAACGCCCTGGCCCTGGCCGAGCATGGCATCGAGACCATCGGAATGGATCGCAATCGGGATCATCTGCGCGAGCTCGGAGTTGCGGCACGAAGCCGGGGACACATCATCCCGACGGTCCGCTGCGATCTCGAAACTGCGAACGGAATCCCGCTCCGGCCGGCGAGCTGCGGCGTCATCCTCGTATTCCGTTTTCTCTACCGGCCTCTCGCGCCGGCGATCGAAGAGTCGCTGCAACCGGGCGGAATCCTCGTCTACGAGACCTTCGCCGAGGCTCATCGAGCGACCGGCCGCGGACCGCGCAGTGACGCGTTCTACCTCGAGCCAGACGAGTTGCCCGGGCTCTTCCCCGGCCTCGAGGTTCTGGCTTACGAGGACGGGCCGGTACCGGGGACCGCCCCGGATATCACAGCGCGGCTCCTGGCACGCAAGCCCGCCCGCCCCGCGTCCGGGTAGGTGGACCGATGATTGGGTCTGACGCACCAACGGCGGATCAGGAGCCTCCGAGGTTGCTCCTTGTCGGCCAGAGTGCGTGCCAGAGCCGGAGACCCATTCCTCGATCCACCTCCCACGTTCCGACGGGGAAGTCAGGAGGAAAGCTGCGCGAGGGCCCAGCCGGCGTGCTCCGCGAGCGATGGATCCCCCTCGGCCATCAGTTTTTCGAGTAGCGGTGCGAGTGCGCGATCGCCGGAGTTGCCGGCCGCGATTGCGGCGTTGCGCAAGAGTCCCCTTCGCTTGCTGCGGCGGAGCGCCGTTCCCCGCGTCGAGCTTCGCCAGGCCGCTTCGTCGAGGCTGAGGATCCAGGCGAGGGAGGGCGCCTGCCACTCGCTTCGGGGGGCGAGGCGTGCACGCAAGCCGAGAGGATCGGGAGGTACGACACGACGTCGCCGCGCATTCCACGGGCAGACCTCCTGGCAGATGTCACAGCCGAAGACCCAATCGCCCTGAGCCTTGCGAAGCCCGAGCGGAATCGGCCCCGGGTCCTCGATCGTCGTATACGAGATGCAGCGGGTCGCATCCATGACACGTCCGTCGAGCAACGCGCCGGTCGGACAGGCGTCGAGGCAGAGGCGACACGTGCCGCAGTGATCCTCGGACCCGACATCTGGCTCCAGCGCCAGGTCACTGATCAGCACGCCGAGAAAGAGATACGAGCCCAGCTCGGGATGGATCAGCAGGGTGTTCTTCCCAATCCATCCCAGCCCCGCGTGACTCGCGAAGACACGCTCCTGCACCGGGCCGGTGTCGACATAGACGCGACGGCGCAGGGGGGCCTCGACCAGGGCCTCTATGCCCGAAGCCAGAGCGCCCAGGCGATCGCCGATGACATCGTGGTAGTCGTCACCCCCGGCGTAGCGAGCTATCTCTCCGCGCCCTGCACCCGCCGACTCCTCGCACCCGCCATCCCGGCCCGGGTCGTAGACCAGGCCGACCGCAATCAGGCTGCGCGCACCTTCGAAGATGAGGCTCGGATCCTCGCGCACGTCGGCGGACCGCTCGAGATAATCCATCGATCCCGCGTAGCCCCGGGAGATCCAATCGCGCAGCCGGCGGCTCTCTGGAGTCGCGCGGGCCTCACAGATCCCGGCCAGATCGAACCCCACGGCGAGCGCCAGAGACTTCACGCTCTTGCTGAGATTCTCAGAGGAAAGCATCGATTTTATTGGGTTTTGTTAACCGGAATGAACAGGTCCATGAGGCTGCCGATGGCCAGCAGGGCCAGGCAACCGAGAACGTAGGTGAGGATTCCCGCCCAGTTGTGGAGGAGATCCCCCGTGGCGAACTCGACGCTGACGTCCCGAGCCGCCCAGACGGTGAACACCACCCGCAGCAGATTCCCCGCCATCGCGAGGGGAACGACGGTCGCCACCAGCGCCAGTCGCCGCAGGAAGGTGCGCTGGGTGAAGTAGGCCAGGAAGACCGCGAGGGGAACGAGCGTGACGATCGAGGTGATGCCGCTGCAGGCTTCGGCGACGAAGAGGGTATCGCCGCCGGGCAGGTGCATCACGTTGCCCTCGCGATAGATCGGCACCGAGAGCCAGTGGAAGATCTCGATCGCGCTCGCGCTCACGAAGAGCTGGAGGCGAGCGATCAGCGGATTGATCCAGGACTCCGGGATCGGAATCATGAAGATCAGATACGAAATCGAGAACGAAAGCGATCGCAACCAGGCTCCACCCCGGGCGAGATAGAGAGCACTGGCGAGAGCGAGGATGAAGGCGACGCCCTGGAGCGAAACGATCGAGGCCGCGAGGCCCACCCCGTAGAGCAGGAGTGCGAAGGCGAGCGCGAGCCCGCCGATAGGTCGCCGCTCGATCCGCAGGGTCGGAAGCACCGCGCGCTGGGCGGTTGCGGCCCAGAGAGCCGCGAAGGGGACCAGGTAGCCGTGCGAGTAGTAGTCGAGCCGGCTCCACACCTCGGACATCGCGCTGAAGGCCGGCATGAAGACGACGACGAGCATAAGCGCGAGAGCCCACTCGAAGGGACGCGGAGCGATTCCCCTTGTCGACTCGGAATCCGCGCTGACGCTCTCGCTCACCTCACCTCCATCGAGAAGCCCCAACCTCTCGCGACTCGAGATCCGCCACGAACCGGCCCATGGCAGGTGGCCCATTCCTCGGCCCACCCCCCTATCATGGGTGTGTTGATCGCTCGGGGCCACACCCCCTACTCATCGGCCGCGCCCGCCGGCAACTGATCGCTTCCCGCTCCCCAGCGTGACGAGGCCGTACTGCTACGCTCAGCGGCCAGCATGATACGCCGCCTCTGGAACGCCACGTGGAAGACCATCCGACGTTATTTCGTCGCCGGGCTCGTCTCCTTCGCGCCGATCGCGATCACCTTCTGGGCGATCGCCTGGATCATCACCAAGCTCGACAACCTGCTGCTGCCCAAGGTCGTGAGCTGGCTATTTCCCCACGTCGACAAGCCGATCGACCTGCCACCTCTCGTGGGCGTGGCGTTCACCTTCGTCGTGATCCTGATCTTCGGCATCTTCGTCCGGCATTTCTTTGGCCACGAGCTGGTACGCGGCTGGGAGCGGCTGCTCTCCCGGGTTCCGGTGGCGCGCAGCATCTACGCCGGCGTGAAGCAGCTCTTCGAAGCGATCATGCAGCCCAGCGACGCTTCGAGCTTCAACAAGGTCGTGCTGATCGAATATCCGAGACGGGGGCTCTGGGCCCTGGCCTTCACGACCGGGCCGGCGAGGGGGCCTATCCAGGACGCGTTCGGCGAGCACGAGATGGTCAACTGCTTCGTTCCCACGACCCCGAATCCGACCTCGGGATTCTACCTGCTGGTGCCTCGAGAGGAGATCAGAGAGGTGGACGTCCCGGTCGAAGATGCCTTCAAGGTGATCATGTCGGCGGGACTCGTGACTCCCGAGCATGCGGTTCGTCGGGGCGACCCGCCTCAAGGCTGAGATGCGATGCGATCCACGATGCGCCGGATTTCCGGGCGCCTCAGCAGGGCCAGGGTGTCGCCGTTCTGGAGCAGGCTGACGATCTCCGGATCCTGGGCCATCTGCTGCAGCTCCGGATCGTCCCGCAGCCCTTTCAGGCGAGGCCCGATCTCTGCGAAGACCGCGGCGGCCTCGGCATGGAGGACATCGATGTCGCCGGCAGCCTCTTCACTGATCACCCCGAGGTCGGCGAGGTTGCGGCGCAGCTCTTCGTCGTGGGCGATGCGATAGAACGAGAGCCGGTTGAGCGCCGAGTCGGAGGCGCCGTTCTCGATCAGGATCCAGAAGTGCCTGTCCTCTTGCAGATCGATGATCTGCTGGGAATCGAGCAGCTCCTGCAGGCCCTTCAGTGTGGTCCCCGGGTCGGAAGCCAGCCGGGCCACGACGCGTGATCCAGGCTCGTTCGCGCCGTCGCCGAGCACCTTGCCCACGACTCCCGCGACGGTCTTCCGGGTGATCGACGCGACCCGCGAGTTCTCGGTCTCGGGCATCGAGTCCAGCATCGAGGCCAGCTCGAGATCCCGGGCGGCATCGAGCCAGATCGCCAGCCAGCAGAGCAGGAGCACGACCAGGCCCCCGCGCACGCTGCCGAATGCGCCGCCGACGATGCGGTCGATCCAGCCCCTCGAATGCCCCTCGCTGCGGAGCCGATCCCAGCGAAGGAGCACCCAGCCGACCAGGCTCGCGATCACGTAGCCGACCAGGAAGCCGAGGCTCCCGGCGATCGGCGCTCCGTAGAACTCGGAGAGCTCGAGCTCACGAGCGAGGTCCGGACCGAGGTGCCCGGCCGCCCACACCGCGGCGAGGTACGCCACGATGAGTGTGGCGAGATTGGTGCCCGTCGCGAGGGCGCCGCGGACCAGACCGGCGATCACGAAGATCGACAGAATCACGAGGAGAATGGAGTCGAGAAGCATACGCAGCTCATATCGACCTGCCCAGGGATCGCCTGTACCTGTTCGTCGGGGAAGACCTGTGAGCGGGGCCCCTGCCCCCGAATGCGCAGGCCCCTCGCACCGGAGGCCGGCCCGTATCGTTCGTGAAGCTCGTTGCGAGTGCGACGAGAGTGCTCATGAATGATTCGGGCTCGGCGGGGCTGCAGACGGGCTGCCGCTCGCTGATGGAGACGGCCCGCCGGTGATGCCCGCGATCAGGCGCCGGGGTCGTCGTAGCGGATCTCGATCACCGTGAAGCGCGCGTTGCCGCGTGGCCGAGGGACGCTGACTTCGTGGTCGACTTCCTTGCCGAGGAGCGAGCGCCCCATGGGCGAATCCATGCTGATCGCGCGACTCGCGGCATCCGACTCGTCCGGGCCTACGATGCGGTAGACGAGCTCTTCCCCCGCCTCGTCCTCCAGGGTCACCCAGGCGCCGAAGAAGATCCGATCCTCACGGTCCGGGCGCTCGCGCACGACGGTGAGCTCGTCGATGCGCTTTTGCAGGAAGCGCATCCGGGAGTCGATCTCGCGCAGACGCTTCTTGCCGTAGATGTAATCGGCGTTCTCCGAGCGATCGCCGAGCGCGGCGGCCACGGAGACCGCTTCGGTGACCTTGGGGCGCTCCACCTTCCACAGGTGCTCGTACTCGTCCTGCAGGCGCGCAAAGCCTTCGGGCGTGATGTAGGCGCTGCGCGGCGGACCCGCCGGGCCGGCGCCCTGCCCCCGCCGTCCCCCCTGCCTCCCGTTCAGCTCCCGGCGTATCATCGGTACCACTCCTCCCGCGATCTCCATCCATTCTCGATCTGCCCGAGAACGTGTATCGGCGGATCCGCAGCCTGCTGCGTCCCAGCTAAAATTGACGAAGATCGATGTCGAGCGCTATTGTCGGCTGCATGTCGGAATCCGAAGACCAGCACGACGGCCCTCCCGAGGAGGAGGGCCCAGCCCCCACCCCCTTCGATCACCCGCTCTTCCTCCCCGTACTCCTCACCGGATTGATGCTCTGGTTTGGCTACGACGGCTGGTTCAACCCGGAGATGGAAGAGCACAAGACCTTCAACCAGGTCGGCTTCGCCGTTCTGCTCCTCGGGGCAATCTACACGGGCTTGAAGGGCTACCGGGAGTGGAAGGAAGATCAGGAGTAGTCACGCCTGAGCCCCCCGAATCCGGGTCGGCCCCCGGCTCGATCCGACCCTGACCCGATCCCCGGCCCCACACCCGACCCCCTGTTACTCGACCCCAGACCGGACCCCAAGAACTCGCCCCCCGCACCCTGCAGGCGTTCCTCTCGATCGGGCCCGGCCTGGATCCTTCGATCCAGGCGGCCTGGGTGCGCCACCTCGTTCCGCTCTCACGGCAACCCTGCATTCCCATGCAATGGACGAGCGTGCTTCGGAGCTTCCGGCTCGTCGCGCAGCCGCTTCCCCACGAAAACCGGATGAGAAACCCCCTGCGACGACCGATGGGTGTCTACGGAGGTATGCATCCACCCATGAGCCGGCACGACTCCGTCCCGAAGATCGACCCGGTCTGCGACACGAGGGCGCCTCGGCGCGTTGGCAGCGACGATACGACCGCGAGCCTCGCGATTCCTCGCTCCGAACTCGTGACCTCGACGACGCTTTGCCGGGAGGCGGAGGAACTCCCTCCGGAGGTGGGCGCGATCCTCGAAGCGAAGTTTCGCTACGAGCTGGTCCAGCGCCTCGGCAACGGAAGCTTCGGCTCGGTCTTTCTCGCCCACTGCATCGATCGCAAGGAAGACGATCCGGACTCCCCCCCGGAGCTCGTCGCGGTCAAGGTCCTGGGATCGGCCCGCGAGTCCCAGGCGCTCGTCTCGCTGAAACGAGAGCTCGCGGCCCTACGGCTCATCCAACACGATCGCATTCCCAAGCTCTACGACTGGAGCGTGGATGGGCCGGTCGCCTTTGCGGTGATCGAGTATTTCGCGGCCGGAAGCCTGGCCGACACCTGGTCCTTCACCGGCCGGCTCGATGTCGATCAGACCTGGCGTCTGATCTCGGATCTCCTCTCCGCGCTGGCGGCTGCGCATCGAGCCTCGGTTCTCCACCTCGACGTCAAGCCCTCGAACGTGCTGCTCGATGGCCGTGGAGGTTATGTTCTGACCGACTTCGGCGTCTCCCACGCCTCCCGTATGTCCAAGGGGCTGCTTCATCAGGGCCAGATCGCCATCGGCCTCGGGACCCACGGCTATCGCGCGCCCGAGCAGGCGAGCCAGAAGATTCAGTCCTTCGATCTGCGCACGGATCTCTGGGGCGTGGGGGCCACCGCCTGGGCTCTCTATACGGGTATCGACCTCAACCAGCGCAAGGACATCCTTCGAACCAGGGAGGACGGCTGCATCTACGGGCTGCGCAACCTCTCGGACGTTCATCTCGGCTGCCCCCCTCCCCTCGAGGAGGTCATCATGGGGCTGCTCTATATCGACCCCAGCCGGCGGCCCGGAGGAGCGGCGGAGGTGCTCGGCAACGTTCGTGCCGTCGCGAGCGGCTTCGGCATGAGCTCGCAATCCGCCCTCGCGGCCCAGCGTCAGGAGCTGAATCCCGCTGAGGTCGTCGAGGCGGTAAACGGCCTCGTGGACCCGCTCTGGGGCTCGATCTGCCGGGCCCCGGGATTCGATCGCTACTTCGCGAAGTTCGAGGATGGCGAGGTCCTCGCGGACATCGGCGAGCAGGGCCACCACACCCACCTGCTCCTGAAGGGGCGTGTGCGGATCGAGCGCGGGGGAGAGCTGGTCGCGGTCGAAGAATCCGAGGGCGCCTTCCTCGGTGCCATCGCGACCCTCACCGGAAGTCCACGCCGGGTCACCCTGCGGGCCGAAGGAACGGTCTGGGTCTGCATCTTCAACGAGGCCGAGCTCGAGCAGTTCATCACCTGCAACCCCTCGGTCGCCGTGCGCATCATTCGCCACCTGGCCGACCGCATCGCCACGGGACCCCACCGGCTCAGAGGCTAGAAACGATCGCCGCTGCGGCTGCCCGAAAATGAAAGACCCGAAGCGCGTGAGCGCTCCGGGTCTACCCTGGGAAGGGGATTCTTGATGTATGTACGAAGGAAGTGGCCGCGAGGGGGGGGCAGGTGTCACGGAATTCTGGATTTTTTCCCGTCCGGAGCGAAGAAACCGCTCAGAAGCTGTATTTGACTGCGAGAAAGAGGCGGTCGTTGTCCCCGATCTCCTGCCAGAAGGGGTCGTCCCCCTCCTGATAGAAGATGATCCCCCCGTCGACGTTCAGCGCATCCATCACGTCGTAGCTGGCGGACAGGCGAACGAAGCTGCCGAACTGGGCCTGCTCGCCGAAGGCCGTTGCCAGCAGGGTGAGGTGCAGATTCTGATTGAGCAGGTCCCAGGTGAAACGAAGGGACATCTCGAGGGAGTTCTCCTTCGCCCAGTCGAATCCCCTCTCCATGCTCCTCTCGAAATCGTTGATGTGACGGTTTGCGATCTCGAAGACGATGTTGATGTTGTTCCAGCCGTAGTATTCGACGCCTGCCATGAAGTCGATACGCGACTTCGAATCCGAGGCTGCGAAGAACTCCAAGCCGTCGATGTACGCGAGCTCGGCCTTGAAGAGCCAGCTGCCCCAGGTGTAGTTGCCTCCGGCGCCGACCTGCCAGAGACGCGCGTGCTCGAATCGCGCGCGCTCGAGCTGCAGGAGATCCCCTTCGAGGTGGGCGACGTCGTTGAAATACGTGACGGCCTGCAGCGAGATGTCCCAGCCCGAGAAGATCCCAGTGATATTGACACCTCCCTCCCATGCCTTCCCGAATCCCTCTGGACTCCGGGTCGGGATCGATGCCAGCGCCTGTAGCAGCTCGGGAGGGACACCCGGCAGACTCGGGAAGAAGTCGCTTCCAAAGGGCGGCACGATATCGAAGCGAATCTCGGGAATCGCGAGAGCGGTGAGGCTCCAGGGTCCGTAGAAGCCACCGACCCGGATCATCGTGGTCGAGAGCCGCAGATCCTCGATGTCCTGGATCCCCGGCTCACGCACGTCGAGGGGATTGATGACGTCGAGAACGCGCAGGGACTCGCTCCTTCCCCAATTCACCACCTGGCGGCCGATCTTGAGGTCGATCCGGTCGTGAAGGCTGCCCTCGAAATAGTTGTCGGTGACCTGGTAGTCCCACTCGTAGATATCGAGCACCTGGGGGGTGTAATTGGACCGGTGGTGAATCAAGTACGCGAAGTCGTAGAACGCGTAGGACGAAAGGCGAACCTTCCAATCGGCGAAGAGATCGGCATCGAACTGAAGGCGGAGCTTGGTCCGCAGCTTCTGTACGTTGCCGTAGTAGGTGCCGGACGAGGAGTAGTGGGCGATGTAGTTGTACGAGGTCGAGACGCTGATGTCTCCCGATAGATAGTCCCGGATGGTCGGGCCTGCTTCGAGCCCCTCGCCTTCCCCGCCCGAGTCCGCATCCCCGAAGTCGGGATCGTCATCGAACCCCCCGAAGACGTCCTCCTCCTCCTCCTCCTCCTCGAAGCCGCCCAGGATGTCGTCGAGCTCATCCGCTCCGGCCGGGGCCGCTATGAGGAGAAGCGCGAGAACCAGGAGGAAGCCGAGGAAGCCGAGGCCCAGTGCGACGACGAGCGACGCGGGGGGCCGCGCCGCGTCCCTTCGTGCGCCCGCTGAAGGTGGAAGGCTCACCGCCCCTAGAGTCCCTTTTCGAGCTTTCGGACGGTGAAGTCGTCGGAGTCCAGATTCTGGTTGAAGCGCACGTTGCTGGACTTGATGATCGTCTTGTGCAGGGTCGCCTTGCCCTTCTTCGTCGTCATGTGCATCTCGGTCGGGACCCAGATCCCCTCGATCTGGTCGAGATTCTTGACATCGAAGTAGCGCAGGCGCTTGCCCTTCTTGAGCCACCCGACCGAGCGGATCACCACGAAGTTGTCCTGGCGGACGAAGAGGACCGACTTGGTGTAGCCGGTTCGGTTGATCTCCTCCTTGGTGTTCGGCACCGACTCGATCTGCCAGACTTTGTGTCCATCGACCTCGTCTTCCTTCATGATCGAATAGCTGTATCGATCGAGGGGTCGAGACGACATGTCGGAATAGTTGAAGTCGGAGCCCATGAAGCTTCCGCTCTTGTCACTCGCCGCGATGCGCTTGGTCTTCTTGAGCGCCGGCAGGTAGAGCCATTGATCGTCGTCCTTGTCGAGGTCTTCGTAGTCGTAGGTGAGAAAGCCGGTGTCCTTCACGTCGGCCGGCGCCAGGAAGAACATCAGGCTGTAGTCATCCTCGCCGACGTCCTTCGAGAAGTTTCGCATCCTTCGCACGCGCCTCTGACCGCGCTTGTCGATCAGGATCATCTCCATGTCCGAGATGCCATCGTCGCCGTCGTCCCGGCCCTCGACGCGATCCATGATCTCCCGTGCGCTGAGCTCAGCGGCGCTTGCGTTGCCCGCCGGCCCGAATCCCACCAGGGCGACCCCGAGCGCAAGAATACCCACCATCAAGACACGATTGGACTTCACCTCGCCCCCCCATTCCCCATCGAGCCAGCGCGAATCATCCCGAGCCGGATCGGCCGGCTCGCGGCGCCGATTCGCCCCTCGGCTCACTGGAATATCGGCTGCAAGCCTATCAAGAGTGAATCGAATTGGGAATGGTGGCCAGTTCGCCCACAGCGCACCGAAAGGCTGAATCCGCTCCCCTTGGGCCAGCGCGACGAAGTGCGTCGTCATGTCCCACCCCAACGAGCCACCCCGACGAGCCGGGGGGGGGCACCACCATCGAGACACGCGACCCTCGCTCTCGAATCGAATCCGTTCCAGGCGTGATTCCCCCGGCAATTCAGGGGATGGTGCGAGGAAAGCGGCTCTGGGAGCCGGCGCGAGGATTCGAATCCGGACGGCGCGTTCGTCATGGCGCCCGCGTTCGTTATGATTGCCGACCCCGGAACGTTCGCCCGGCAACCACGAGTTGCCCTCATGAGAGAGGTACGCGAGAAGATCATGGCCGATGAACCCACCACGCGAATGCGAGCCGCCGTCCTCCACGAGGGCGGCAAGCCCATCGTCATCGAAGACGACATCGAGATCCGGGATCCCCGGGTCGGCGAGGTCCGCGTCGCAGTGAAGCATTGCGGCCTGTGTCACTCGGACCTCAGCATCGCGAACGCCTCCTTCCCCGCGCCCGTACCGATCATCCTCGGACACGAGGCCTCGGGAGTGGTCGACGCCGTCGGTGAAGGCGTCGAAGGCCTGAGCCCCGGCGATCACGTCGTGCTGACGCCCTGCCCACCCTGCGGCAGCTGTTATTGGTGCGTTCGCGACGAGCATAGCCACTGCGTCAACGCCATGAGCATCATCACCAACGCCATGCCGGACGGAACGACCGGCCTCACGCGAAAGGGCGAAACGGTCTACCGCGGAGTCGGAGTCGGGGGGTTCGCGCAGTACGTCGTCACCCCCGCCACGGGAGCCGTCAAGATTCCCAAGGAGGTGCCTCTCGATGTGGCGTGCGTGATCGGCTGCGCGATTCAAACGGGCGTCGGCGCCGTTCTGAACACAGCCGAGGTCGAGGAAGGCGCCACCGTGCTCGTGCTCGGACTCGGCGGCATCGGGATCTCCATCTGCCAGGGAGCGCGACTCGCGGGCGCGAGCCGCATCATCGTCTCCGACCCGGTCCCGGAGCGCCGGGAGATGGCAACCCACTTCGGCGCCACCGATCTGATCGATCCGGGCGAGGTCGATGTCGCCACCCGGGTGAGGGAGATCACCGAGGTGGGCGTCGACTACGCATTCGAGGCAGCGGGAGTTGCGGCTCTGACCGAGGTCGGGATCGCTGCGGCCCGCAATGGCGGCACGATCGTGACGGTCGGCGCGCCCCCGATCGACCAGACCGTGCAGATGGGCCCCGCGGCGATCTTCACGATCTCGGGCAAGAAGCTGCTCGGCTGTGTGCTCGGGAGCTGCAACTCGCTGCGGGAGGTGCCGCGCATGATCGATCTCTATCTCGCCGGACGCCTGGATCTCGAGTCGATGATCACCGAGCGACGCCCGATCGAAGAGATCAACGACGCGATGCTGGATCTGACGAAGGGACGAGGAATCCGAACCGTCCTGAATCTCTGAGCGGCGCGTCAGGGATACGCCGATTCCCCGCCGAAAGAAGTCTCCCGAGGACCGCCCGTCTCTACGTCGATCGGCCAGCCGGCCGGCTCGGGCAGCTGGGAGCAGTTGATGGGCGGCGGCGCCGGAAGCACGATCCGGGGCAGCAGGGGGTCGAACCAGACCGGATCCTCCCCATCCAGGAATCCGCCCCGTTCGCGCAGGCGTTTCACCACCTCATCGATCACGATCGGGCGATCATCGAAGACCTCGATCGCGTCTTCCCTGCCCGCCACGCTGAAGAGATCATCCCCGCCGGCGGCCAGGTAGTCACTGGTCAGGATGCGCAGCTCGCGCTCGTCCGGAATCGGCCGCCCCTCGGGCCCGAGGATATCCACCACGAGGTCGCCATCGTCGCAGCGTACGACCAGCCTCGCGCCGGATATCGAGATCATGTCGTGATCCCGAGAAAGACTCCGCGTGAGGTCGCGTCTAAGGTCTGCGGCGCTCATCGGAATCACCGCGAAGAAGTTCTCCAGGCTCATCGCGCGATAGACGTCTCCGTATCGAAGATCCCCCGCGCCGATGCCGGCCCGCAGCACACCGCCATTCTGGATCGCGATATCGACGTCCGGATAGGAGAGGCGCATCATGTCGACGAAGAGATTTCCGAGAGCCGATTCGCGCACCTGGGAGCGTGCGAAGGGCCCCGTGACCCGTACCCCGAGACGCTCGCTCGCCAGCGCGAGTGCCTCCTTCTCCGCCTCGAGAACCTGCTCCATGAGCAGGGCGTCGCGCTCGACGCGCTGCCCTTCGTAATCTCCCGGATCGCAGCTTCGGGGATCATCGCCGGTCGGGCAGAGCCAGTGAGGCGGATGGATCTCCACCTCGGTCAGCTTTCCCGAGACCAGCGTCAGATCGACTCGCCCGAACGCCTGCCCCGTCGAATACGACTGGATGATCGCCATCCCGTTGAACTCGTGCGCGATCGCATCGTGCCGATGGCCCGCCACGATCACGTCGACGAGTCCCGGCTCGATGTCGCGGGCGATCCGGAAGATCTCGTGCTCGAGGTCGCATGAGCCCGCATCCGCGGAATCGTCGAATCGCTCGCAGGCCCCGCCCGCGTGCACCACCGCGATCACGACCTGCGCTCCCTGCTCACGCAGCCTGCGAGCCTCCCTCACGATGCTCGGCGCGGTGGGACCGAGCTCGAGGCCTCTGAAATCCGAGCTGCGGATGATCGTCGCGAGGTGTTCGCCCACCGCGCCCACGATGCCGACTCGAATCCCCGCTTTGTCGAGCAGGACGCTCGCCCCGACTTCGCTCCAGCCGAGCGGCGCCCCGCCCTCGCGGCGGAGATTGGCGCTGAGGAAGGCGAAGTTTGCCTCGCGGGCTCGTGCCTTCAGGGCGCCCTGGGGATCCTGATCGGGGCGCTCATCGGGCCGCGGGCCGATGGCGCCGTAGTCGAAGTCGTGATTACCGAGACTCATCGCGTCGTAAGCGAGGGAGTTGTAGGTCGCGATCATCCCGCGGCCCTCATCCTTGTTGGTCGCCAGGGTGCCCTGAAAGAGATCTCCGGCGTCGACCAGCACCACAGCCCCGCCCTCCGCCTCCCGGGCGCTTCGAAGGTTGGCGAGGTAGCCGGAGAAGAGAGGAAGGGATTCGATCTGCCCATGGAGATCGTTGGTGCCGATGAGGCTGATCCGAACGCGTGCATCGGATTCGCCGGGCTGTGAGGACCGGGATTCAAGGCCGCTCCCACCCGCTTGCTCGTCGCCGACGGAGCAGCCCGATGAAAGACCCACCAGCAGGATCAGTATGAGTGCGAGGCGCCCGGAGTGAGCTCGGCGACGACGCCCCCTCGACAATGCAACCGCGATCATTTCGCGCGAATCCCCCTGTCTTCCTGCGCGTGCCGAGGCGTCAGGCTAGCTCGTTTTCGGGTCGGGATTCGAGCCCGCTCCCGGCTCGCCCTGGAAGTGAGCGAAATGTGGCGCCTGCCCGACGATTTTCGCGACCCCCAGAAGTCCTTCGATGACGGGGATTTGCTCTTCTCGGGTGCGTGAGCTGTTCGATCTCGATGCCGGATTCCCTTCCGAAAGTGCAAAACCTTTCTGCTCCAATCCGGCACACACATCCATCGGGATTCGCCTCGCGTCGAGGCCACCCAGTGAGGAACCGAGGTGTCGAGCGAGCTTCAGACCCACCCCCTTCCCGGAGATCCCTGCCGGAGTGGGAGCGAAGGGAGCGCGAGGAATCAGCGCCCCAGCGAGGAGCGCGATCAGCAGCTGGTCGCCGCCGCGCTCGCGGGAGACCCGGACTCCCTCGACGCCCTCTACCGCGCTTACAGTCCTCGGGTCTACCATTACGGACTCCAGCGCCTGCGCAATCACGATGATGCGGAAGATCTCACCCAGGAGGTCTTCATTCGCGTGATCCAGAGCCTGCCCAGCTACCAGGGTCGTTCTCGCCTGCTCACCTGGATCTTCGGGATCGCCAACTTCCTCGCCCTGCGCCAGATTCACAACAAGCACCAGAAGATGGATCGAATCACGCTCGAAGAGGCCGCGGAGATTCCCGATTACGACGGAGCCGCGACACCGGAGCAGATCGCCGACGCGACCCAGCTGCTGGAGCGCTGCGAGAGAGTGCTCCAGACGAGCGTCGCTCCGAACGGGCGCATGATCTTCCAGATGCGCTACGCGGAAGACGCCAGCATGGCCCGAATCTCCAAACAGCTCGGAGTCAGCGTCGGCAGCGTGAAGTCGAGCCTGCGCAACACGCGCCGGGTTCTCTTCCAGAAGGCCAGGAACGGGCATCCCTAGGCGATTCAGGAGTCTTCAGAGCGATTCCCCAGCGTGACTTTCCAACTCTGGATGAATTCGTCATCTTCGGCCTCCCCGATCACCACCGATCCCGAAGTCTGCCTGCGCGAATGCGCACCATCCGGAGAACCTCCATGTCTGGCTCCATCGCGCCCCTGGTCGCATCCGACGAGTACTTCAATCACCAGATCGTCGACACCTTTGCCTGCGTGGGCCAGACCGATCCCGCCTGGGCGGAGAAGGTCTGTGGTCAGGCGGCGGCCCGGGACGGCTCGCTACAGATCGGCTTCGGAATCGGGAAGTACACGAACCGCAATGTGATGGATGCCTATGCGGGGATCTCTCGCGGAGTCGAGCAGCGAACGGTACGCGCGAGCCGGGAGCTGGCGCCGGCTCATGATTCGCTCTCCGTCGGCCCCATCCACTACGAGATCGTCGAGCCCATGCAGAAGGTCCGCGTGCGCCTCGATCCAAGCGACGTCCAGCCGATCTCCTTCGAGCTGCTCTTCGATGCGGTCGTCCCGCCGACGGTCGAAGAGCGCGAAGATCGACGCATCCTCGTCGGCACCCGGCACAACGCACACCAGATCCGCTACCACCAGACGGGGCTGGCGAGTGGCTGGGTCGAGGTCGAGGGAGAGCGCAGCGAGATCACGCCCGAGACCTGGTTCTCGACGCGCGATCACTCGTGGGGGATCCGCCAGGAGGTCGGAGCCCCGCTGACCGATCTCCAGCCCCAGGAGCTGGAGAATCCCCCTTCGGTTCTCGCGATCTGGAACCCCCTCTACCTCGAGCACCCGGACGGCTCGCGCTACGCGATGCACCACTACTATCTGCGCGTGGAGTTTCCCGGCGGCTTCGTGCACGAGAAGTTCCAGGGCGGCATCGAATACCCGAACGGTGCCCGCACCCTCTTCCGAGGCCTGCGTCCCGAGATCTCCTTCCATCCAGAGAACCGCCGCTTCCAGGGCGGGATCTTCCACTTCGAGAAGGCCGATGGGTCGGCGCTCTCCCTGCCGGTGGACGTCGTGAGTGACACCGGATTTCATCTGGGCACGGGCCTCTATCACGGCTTCGACGGCAAGTTCCACGGCGGCCATCGCGGCAAGCTCCACTGCGACGGTGAGTGCATCGCGGATTGCACGGAATTCAAGGCTGCCCGTCGCGTGCATCAGATTCGCGACTGCGTCGTCACGGTTCACGACCCGGAGACCGGAGCCCAGGGCTGGGGCAACTGCCAGACGATTGCGATGGGTACCTGGCCCCAGTTCGGACTCGAGAGCGACGAGACATCGTTCATTTGAGAATCGCGAGATCGGATGCGCGCCGGCCCCCCGGGCACAGGAGTTCGCGGATCGCGATGGGGAAGTCCGAGCAGGCTTCGCTTAGGGCGATGAAGCGGGGCGGAGCGAGGGCGCCGAGGATCAACTCGAGGGCAACGGAGATGGCGAAGGCGATCCGATGAGCCCGGAGTCCCATCCCCTGCGGCAGGTCCTCGCCATCCGCGACATTCGCTACTTCGCCCTCAGCCGCTTCTTCTCCGCCTGCTCACGCAGGCTGCTCCAGGCTGCGATCTCCTGGCACGTCTACGAGCTGACCGGCTCGGCGCTCCAGCTCGGCATGATCGGCCTGGTGCAGTTCCTGCCCTCGATTCCCCTCTCCCTGGTCGGGGGCGCGATCGCCGATGCGCACGATCGGCGCCGGATCGTACTGCTGAGCCAGACCGCCACTTTCGCCGCATCTCTCGTCCTGATCGTCGCGAGTGAGGGGAGCCATACTCTCCCCCTCCTCTATGCGACGATCCTTGCGCTCGCGGTCGCGTCCTCGTTCGAGAATCCCGCGCGCCAGGCGATGCTCCCGGGAATGACGTCGCGCAGTCTCTTCCCCCACGCCGTGACCCTCTTCTCCACGATCCAGAACCTCGCCTGGATGACGGGTCCGGTGATCCTGGGCTTCACGGTCGCGGCCTACGGAGTCACGAGCGCGTACATGCTCAACGCGGGGATGGTCGCCCTCTCGCTCCTCGGGCTGCTCGGCGTGCGCTCCCGCGAGAGCAAATGGCCTCCCCAGCGGGTGAGCATGGCCGCGATTCGCGAGGGCCTCTCGTTCGTGTGGAGCCGGCCGGTGATCTGGAGCGCCATGACCCTCGACATGTTCGCTGTGATCTTCGCGAGCGCGAACGCGCTGCTCCCGATCTTCGCCAACGACATCCTCGGGGTCGGCGCCCGAGGCTACGGCATCCTCTCGGCGTCGATGGACCTGGGCACCTTCGCGATGGCGCTCGTGCTGATGTTCCGGCGTCCGATCCTGCGGCCCGGGCGGGCGCTCCTGATCGCCGTTGGGATCTACGGCCTCGCGACCATCATCTTCGGCCTCTCACGCAGCTTCCCGCTCTCGCTGGCGGCGTTTGCCCTGGCTGGAATGGCGGATCAGGTGAGCATGGTCACGCGCTCCACCTTGATCCAGCTATCCACTCCCGATGAGCTGCGAGGAAGAGTGAGCTCGGTGAACATGATCTTCATCAACGCCAGTAATCAGCTCGGCGGCGCCGAATCTGGCTTCCTCGCGGCAGTCACGAGCGCCACGTTCTCGACGGTTGCGGGCGGAATTGCCTGCCTCGGCGTACTCGGGATCATCAGCGTGAAGGTTCCCTCGCTTCACTCCCATCGCCCGCAGCTCGACTGACATGACGTCAGTCAAGCCCGAGCCGTTCTCGACCGAAGCAGGGGTTTGACAGCCAACGAAGCATATGGGATCAATTCGAAATGAAATACACCCAGCACAACCCGGTACCCATCCCCGAGAGCGGCCCCGTCGGGCGCGTCGAAGCCACCTTCGATACCACCTTCGACTGGGAGTACGACCTCGCCCGGGAAGACCTCCTCGCCCTCTATGAAAAGGGCAAGGCGATGACCTGGAACGCGACCGATCTGCCCTGGGACACCGAGGTCGATATGGAGCGGCTCTATGCGAGCCGCCGGGTCGACCACGACGGCAACTCGATCTTCAACCAGGTGATGAAGCCTCCCTTCGATCTCGATCCGAAGCAGGAGGTGGAGTTCCAGGTCAACATGAATGCCTGGATGCTCTCGCAGTTCCTGCACGGCGAGCAGGGGGCGCTGGTCGCCACGGCAAAGATCGTGCAATCGGTCTCCGACGAAGAGGCCAAGTTCTACGCCGCCAACCAGGTCGCCGACGAGGCCCGCCACGTCGAGGTCTACCACCGCTACCTCACCGAGAAGCTCGGTCGCTCGTTCGAGGTCAACAAGGATCTCAACCAGCTCCTCGAAGCCACCTGCACGGACCCTCGCTGGGATGTCACCTACCTCGGGATGCAGATCATGGTAGAGGGCCTCGCCCTCTCGGCCTTCGGGATGGTGAAGATGACGCTCCCCGACGAGCCGCTCATCCAGGAGATCACGACCCGCATCATGGCCGACGAGTCCCGTCACGTGGCCTTCGGAGTGCTCTCGTTGAGCGACGTCTATGCCCGGGGCGAGCTCTCCGCCCAGGAGATGCGCGAGCGCGAGGACTTCATCATCGAGGCCACCTACCTGATGAAGGAGCGCCTGCTGATGCAGCAGGTCTTCGAGCGGATGGACTTCGACGTGAAGACCTGGATCAAATGGGCCGAGACGACCCCCTTCCAGAAGGCCTTCCGCCAGATGCTCTTCAGCAAGATCGTGCCGAACCTGAAGCGCATCGGGATGCTGACGCCGCGTGTGCGCGAGGTCTACGACAAGCTCGACCTACTGCGCTTCGAGCACAACAAGGACTCCTTCGAAGAGCCGGAGGTCACGCCGCCGGCGGAGTTCCTGAAGCTACTCGAGGACATTTCGCTGCGGACGCCCGAGGTGAGCCCTCCGACCTGAGACCCGCCTCGTCATCCTTGTGGCATCCTCGTGGCATGATTGCGGCAGCATCGGGTGCGTTCCCGAATCGACTCGGCCCCGGCGAGCCTCTATGCTGAAGCCGCATGAGATTCGCGACCTGGAACATCAACGGGCTTCGCGCCCGCCTCGAGTTCGTGCTGGCGTGGCTGGATGAGCGCGAGCCCGACGTCGTCGGCCTGCAGGAACTCAAGCTCAGTGACGAGCAGTTTCCCGGCGATGCGTTCGAGGCCCTCGGTTACCAGGTCCTGAAGCACGGACAGAAGGCATGGAACGGCGTTGCGATCCTGAGCCGCAAGCCGGCCCGCCTCAGCCAGACCGGACTGCCGGGCCAGGAGGACTTCGGCGCTCGTCTGATCAGCGCAGAGATCGGGGACCCGGGCGCCGAGATCTCGTTCACCAGTGTCTACTGCCCAAACGGCAAGGACCTCGACCACGACGACTATCCTCGCAAGCTCGCCTGGTTCGACTCCCTGCGCGAGCACCTGGGCGAGGCCCACGAGGCGGGCCACGACACCCTGCTCGTCGGCGACTTCAATATCTGCATCGGGGAGCTCGACAGCTGGAATCCCGAGAAGTCGGCGGGACGGATCTTCCATACCGACGCCGAGCGAGCGCGCATGCAAGCTCTCGGCGAGTGGGGGCTGACGGATCTCTATCGCGAGCTGCACCCGGACGAACGCGCCTTCACGTGGTGGGACTATCGCGGGGGCGCCTTCCATCGCAAGCAGGGGTTGCGCATCGATCTGCTGCTCGCGACCCCCTCCCTGGCGCGACGCGTGAAGGCGGTGACGATCGATCGGGAGTGGCGCAAGAAGAAGGACGGCCTCACGGCCTCGGATCACGCGCCGGTCTATGCGGACATCGACTGAGCCGGTCGGCGCTCAGCCTCGATCCGAAGTGTTCACCGCCAGGTGAACGTCTCCATCGCAGATCTCGAGGGGCACGGGTGTCAGCTCGTCACCCGCACACGGCCCGGCGACACAGAATCCATCCTCCACACGAAACATCGCGCCGTGAGTCGCGCACACGATGTGTCGACGCTCGCGATCGAGAAAGTGATCCGGAGTCCAGTTGAGAGGCGAGCCCGTGTGGGGGCATCGGTTGCGGTAGCCGTGAACCCTTCTTCCGCAACGGACGAGGAAGATACTCTCGCGTGAGTCGGCGCAGGGAGAGAACTCTCTTCCCTCGCGCTCCTTACCATCCGGAAGATCGTCGAGGGCGCAGAGACGCGACCCTTCGTCCCGCGACTCGCTCATCTCGCAGGACGGTCCTGTGCCTGGGACCGGTACTGATCGGGAGTGAAGGTCTTGATCGCGAGGGCGTGGATGTCGCTCTGCATCTCGTCGGCGAGAATCTGGTAGACGAGGCGTTGGGCGGCCACGCGGCTGAGCCCCTCGAATCGTCCCGAAACGATCGTGGCGCGAAAGTGTCCTCCGCCCTCCCGGGCGCCCACGTGGCCGGCGTGCAGATGGCTCTCGTCGATCACCTCGATGAACTCGGTGTCGAGCTCGGCTCGCAGCTTCGACTCGATGTGGGAACGGCGCTCGCTCGCTTCGATCATCGCCTTGCCTCGACTCTCAACGTGTTTCGTGTGTGTTTCCCGATGCGTTCCTTCGGCTGGAACTCACTCCCTGCGCGACTCCACCAGCATGATTCGCGGAGTGCTGCCCCGGACGATGCTGATCATGCCGTCGAACCAGCCATACTTCTCGCGGAAGGCGGCGGTGACGCGCTCGCGTAGATCCTCATCCTCGATGAAGGTCGCGCTAACCAGATACTCCTCACCCTCGATCCGCAGAGCGATCTCGGAATTGCGTTCGATATCGTCCCCCCAACCCGAGCGCGAGGACGTACGGATGAAGGCGCGGCCGCCCAGGACGATCATCCAGATCGTCGTCTCGCGGAGCTTCCCGTGCGAATCGGCGGTCAGCACCTGGATCTCCTCGACCTCGGAGACGGCCTGCCAATCCGGCGAAGACGACGCGGCGGGCTGGGCCACGACCATCGAGAGCGTCGCGACCGCGAGCAGAAGCATGGCTTTTACCGAAATAACACAAATCGAGCTGGGGCGAAGTAGCCTCGTCGGCGACATGATTCCGAGCCTCCTATCAAAGGGGTTGGCGGGTCATCCTGCCGCTCTACCCGCCCTCAGTGGCGCGAGATTACAATTTCCCGAACCCTCGTGCGCGGATAATCCCCAAGGGACCGCGCGGCGTCAATGGATGTGTTCTTCTCCCCTCTCTTCCAGCCTCGATTCCCGCCGATCAGGGAGTGGAGGAAGCGCGGGAGCGCTACGTTGCCTGCCGGCTCTATTCTCGCGGTACTGACGAACATCGGATCGGTGTATACGTGCGGAAATTCCTAGGCAAGTGGTTCCTACGACTCAATGGTTGGGAGTCGGAAGGCGGTCGCCCGATTCCCGGGCAATACGTCCTGATCGCCGCGCCCCACACGAGCAATTGGGATCTGCCCTACCTGCTCGCCTTCGCTGCGATCTACGACGTCCACATCTCGTGGATGGGGAAGCACGGCCTCTTCCACGGTCCGATGGGATGGATCATGCGCGCACTCGGTGGCATTCCGATCGTGCGCAGCAAGCGCAACAATCGGGTCGAAGAGCTCGCAGGGCTCTTCAAGGAGCGCCCGGAGCTCGTGCTCGTCGTCCCGGCCGAAGGTACCCGCGGCTATACCGCCCATTGGAAATCCGGCTTCTATCACATCGCGAAGACCGCAGGCGTCCCCATCGTGATGAGCTTCCTCGACTTCAGCCGCCGGCGAGGCGGCTTCGGCCCCGCCCTCTACCCCTCGGATGACCTCACTGCCGACATGGATGAGATCCGCGATTTCTACGCGGACAAGAAGGGCAAGTTTCCCGAGCTGTGCGGGCCCATCCGGCTGAAAGAAGAGATGTAGGCGGCATCCAATTGCGATGGCGCCCTTCCTGGCCCCTTTCAGCTCGCAGGTCTACGCCGCTCTGCGTATCGTCACGGGCTTCCTCATCCTCTGGCACGGAACGCAGAAGCTCTTCGGCTTTCCCACCGAGATGCCGGGCGGCGTGCCCCCTTTCGTGATCTAACGTCGGGGGCCCCATCGAGCTCGTCGGCGGAATCCTCGTGATGATCTACTTCTCACCGATCAGCTGCCCCAGCAACTTTTCGAACGCCCCATCCGCGAGCCCCCGCATCTCCTCGTCCGTTCGATCCTGGATCGGATGCGGGACGAAGACCGCCCGCGGGTCCATCCCCAATGCCGTGCCCTGGGTATCCGAGGCATCGCGAAACTCTTCGCTCGCGATGAAGACACCGGGAATTCCGAGCTCCTCGAGGTTCAACTGGTCGTGCACACTGCACGACGTGCAGCTGCCTCAGTCCGCGAGGGCTTCGACCACGGCGGAGCAGTCCCGCGCGATCTCCCTGCGCAGATCGATGGGCGCCGGCTTGGTGAACGTCGGCTTGCTGTAGCGCTTGACGTTGGCGCCGCGCTCGCCGAAGAGCTCTTCCAGTCGATCCAAGAACACGTCGCCGCGCGCCTTGGAAATGTCGAGAAGGGCGAGATCCAGCCCATCCAGCGAGCGGGGCCGCGCCACCGCCTCGCGGACCGCCGGCGTACGCTCAGCGGTGGGATCGAGGATCACGCGGGGTGCATCGGTCGTCGTACTCATGGTTGGATCTCCTTCGTTACGGGCTGGCTCCCCACCGCGCCCCCGACCCAGCCAGGAATCGCCGCCGAGAAGAGCCCGGCGCTGCCGCCGCAGTGGACGACGAGCAGTCCCCCCGGCTTGAATTTGGGAAGGCTCGGCGCGGGGATGTTCTCCGGCATGCCCTCGGCGATGCCACCGGCCCCGCGCTTCAGCTCCTCCATCGGAATCTGGAGCAGCTCGCAGACCCGCGCGACCATCTGCTCCTTGCTCCAGCCCGCCTGGGAGAAGACGCGCGAATGCTCGGGCGAGATTGCCAGCAGGCAGTCGAAGGCGATCACCATCTTGGGGTGATAGAGGGCACGCAGATTGACCGCAAAGGTGCGAGCCAGGGATTCCGGATCGCGAGAGAGCTGGTCCACGATCGTGCGCGGCCCCTCTCCCGGAAAGATCGTGACCGCATCGCGGCCCGCCTCGCCTCCCAGATCAGCGGACAGGGGGCCCCACGGCGATCCCTCCTCATCCTCTGCGAAGCAGAAGCTCAGCTTTCCCGGGTTCCCGAAGACCGCGCGATCCACGCCGCCGGGCCGCCCTCCCCCGACGTTGCGAACGACGAGCTGAAGCGCGCGTCCGATCGTGGCATTCGCGCGATTCCCCTGGCCGAAGCAGTTGATGTCCGAATTCATCCCGAGACTGCGGCGAATCGGGCCGTTGACGATCAGCACCGGCCCCACGCTCATGGTCGTGGCGAGCAGGCCGTGCATGTTGAATTCATCCGTGCAGACAGCCTCGAGAGCGGCGAGCACGACGGGGAGGTAGTCGGGTCGGCAGCCGGCCATGACGGCGTTGATCGCCACCTTCTCTACCGTGCATTCGACGAGATCCGGCGGTACCACGGCGACGATCTCATCGGGAGCGCGCGAAGTGCCCTCGAGCATCGCGAGCACCCGCCTCTCGCTGGGAGGAACGAGGGGGAGACCATCGCTCCAGCCGCGGCTGTAGAGCGCCTCCATCTCGTCTTCCGACGGCCCGAGCTCGACACGACGGGATCGCAGCTTCGACGCCCCGAAGCGAACAGCGAGCTCCGACGCGTGCTCGGGATCGACCGAGAGCGAGCCACACCCGGGCCGATAATCCGGCAACCCCGCCCCCAGCCCTTCGACGCCGGAGAGGCTCTCCCACTCACCGCGATGCCAACCCAGCGCGCGCTCGACCTCCACGCCCTCGACCACGCGCACGAGAGTCGGGACCGCCTCGATCTCGTGCTGCCAGGAGATCCCGAGATCCTGGTCGTGAACGACGTTCACGCCCTCGGGAAAGTCCGGATCGTCCTGGCAGTAGACGGTCAGCGTCTCGGACTTCGCGAGCTGGGCGAGTACGGGGGCGACGACGACGCAGGTCGGGCAGTCCCGCTTCACGAAAGCGACGATGCCCGACGGCAGGGAAGGAGCGGATCGGCTCACTTTGGATTCCTCCCGGGTTCCCCGCCAG